>JANLWZ010000037.1:0-4374 GCA_031364865.1 Elusimicrobiota bacterium | reverse complement strand
AAAGAATGCGGCAGAAAGAGCAAAGAATTCACACGCATGAGCCATGAGTGGACGTCTGAAAAGGTAATAGAGGAGCGGACTGCTAAAGGCAACAAGCGCAACAGCCCAAAAAGAACTTTCCTCGTCAAAATAACTCCTGAGATAGCCATAAAGAAAGAGAAAGCCAGCCAATCCGAAATGCATTGAACCGCAGCAAGCGGAGAGAAGGTCCGTGGCAGTAATTTCTCCTGACTGGGATGCCTCCGGCTCAAAAAGCTTCGCGAGGAGATGCCCTGTCCAGACAAAGGGGCTGAGCAGAATTCCCGGGCCAATCGAGTAGCGCGCGGCAATCAATCGCCCGTCGTTTAGCGTTCCAAACGTTCCGAGCGGGACATTTTCGTAACGGAAATTGTGAACCACAGCGATTGAGCGCGCGTGCGCATAATAGACTTCGTCATCCCCCATCGCGATAAAGAAGACTCTAGGACCATGCACGCGCACGAGCAGAAGGGCGGAGAACAAATACAGTCCAATCAGAAGGAGTACTCTGCGGCGATCGGAAGATGTCATCGCATCAAGGACAGGGTTAAAAGAGCGTGTAGATAAACGGCGCGACGGGGGTGCCGGAGAAGAAAATCAAAATGGCAAAAAGCCCAATAATTAGCAGCATGGGGACAAGCCACCACTTCTTGTTTTCTTTGAGCAGTCCAATAAATTCTGAAAGCAAGCCGGGTCGATCTGCCATAAAGCCCCCTCCTAATAAAGATGTCTGTAAAAGCGCTCGTCCATGTGCTGCTTGTGCGTTTGCCAGTACGAGTCATTATGATCTTTTTTGTGAACACGTAGAACGTCCCGACCCGTCAAGCGGAAGAAGAGCGAGACAGGCGTGATCAGGAGAAAATACAGCAGCGACATGATCAGGCGCGACATGACTGTTCCCATCACCACCGCGATACTCATCCAGGCAATATAAAAAAGCCTCGCCGCCGGAGGCAGGACGATCGCTAAAAGACCGATCGGCACACTGATCGCCCACATCCAGGATGCCGTAGTCACCTTGCCGCGCCAGTAAAGCAGTGCAGCCAGAAGAGAAAATGCGATAAGAATCGTTACGCCGAACCAGCGAAGATCACGAGCAGAAGGTTTTGTGTTTACTTTTAGGAGCATGTTTAATCCAGCTTGAACTGACGTTTGTATTCTTCAGCGCCCGGCATCTCAGGCTGGTTTTCTTTTAAAAGAACAATATTTTCCAGGACCAGAACGTCCATATCGGTCAGCATAAAACAGCGATAGGCTTCCTCAGGGGTATTGACGATAGGCTCACCACGGATATTAAAACTCGTGTTGATGAGGACAGGGCAGCCAGTTTCTTTTTCAAAAGCCTTTACCACGTCATAAAACATCCCGTTACGTTCATTAGTGAGAGTCTGGACTCTCGCGCTGTAATCCACATGCGTGACTGCCGGGAGATCAGAGCGCACCGTATTCAGCAGCTCAATACCTTCCTTCCCGAGGTCAGAACCTGAAAGCGTCTTGCGGTGCGCGTCCTGGACCGGTGCCACGAGCAGCATATAAGGACTTTCCTGCTGCAGTGCAAAATAGTCAAAACACCGCTCTTCCAAAACGGCCGGCGCAAAGGGGCGGAACGACTCACGGAACTTTATTTTCACGTTCATGACCGTCTGCATATCCTGTCGGCGCGGATCGCCCAGAATACTCCGAGCGCCCAAGGCTCTGGGACCAAACTCCATACGACCATGAAAGAATCCAACGACGTTCCCTCCAGCGATCCGTTTGGCCACCGCACCTGGGAGTGTAGACGTACTGTGGCGTTCGTAAGGAGCCTTGATCGCATCAAGAAAAGAAGTGATCTCTGCGTCTTCGTGGCGGGGCCCCAGGTAGCTCCCCGATTGCGAATCGTGCGGCTCCGCCTGGCGCTTGTTGCCTAAGACGTGATGCCAAAGCATGAGTGCCGCTCCCAATGAGCCGCCCGCATCGCCGGCGGCTGGCTGCACAAAAACATTCTTGAATATCTTTTCTTTCACGATCAGACCATTGGCAACGCAGTTCAGCGCACATCCCCCCGCCATGGTGAGAGACTCTGCCCCCGTCGCACGCTTGGCCTCTTTTGCCAGAGAGAGCATGACCTCTTCGCATACCTTCTGAACAGAAGCGGCCAGATCCATATCACGCTGCGTAAGTTTGGACTCAGGCTTCCGAGGCTTGCCACCGAAAAGATCGTGGAACGCATCGGAGGTCATCGTGAGGCCCTGACAATAATTGAAGTACTTCATGTCCATCCAGAAGGAACCGTCGGGCTTCAAATCGATAAGGTGTTTACGAATCAACTCTGCGTACTTGGGCGAGCCGTAGGGAGCCAGGCCCATGACCTTATACTCGCCGGAGTTCACTTTAAAGCCCGTGTAATAGGTGAACGCACTGTAGAGGAGTCCCAGCGAATGAGGAAAGCGGATTTCTTTCAACAATTCGAGTTGATGATTCTGACCATGACCGATGGTGGTCGTGCTCCATTCACCGACACCGTCCATCGTAAGGACGGCTGCCTCCTGATAGGGTGACGGGAAGAATGCGGAAGCCGCATGGGACTGGTGATGAAGGGTGAAGTGGAGCGGCCCCGCGTATTCATCAGA
Source organism: Elusimicrobiota bacterium (assembly GCA_031364865.1). GTDB lineage: Bacteria > Elusimicrobiota > Elusimicrobia > 2-01-FULL-59-12 > 2-01-FULL-59-12 > JANLWZ01. Next base: position 1,744 of record JANLWZ010000037.1, on the reverse strand, counting down.
CAGGCCCTTATCAATGGCTTTGGGTAGATAGAGCTTTTCATGAAGCCATACCGGTAAGGCTTCAAAAAAGGACTGCCACCCTAGCGGAGCAAACGCCAACCACGTTTCGAAGAGCCGGTCAAACGTTAAAAGAGGCTTGTCGTAATACACCACATGGTCAATGTCTTTCATCTTCTTCCGTAGGACGGTGAGTCCGCTGGCAATAGCGTGAACAGGAAAGTTTCGATCGTGCTTGATACGGGTAAAGCGTTCTTCTTGCGCGGCGAAAAGAATCTTCCCATCTTCAACGAAACAGGCGGCGCTGTCGTGGTAAAAGGCCGAGACTCCCAGAATGAGTGTCATGTGATGGGGGCGGTGGACCGTGCGTGGGGGTTCTTAGAAGCCGTGGGCGAATATGGCGCGGGCAAGTTACTGAAACATCGATGGGTCGGTCGCAGCCAGTTAAAGCGTATGAGGTGCCAGAGAGCCGCCAAGCCATCCGTCCAGCCGATCTTCTTCCCCTCATGCCTTTTTCTGGGGAAATAGGAAATGGGGAGTTCGTAAAGCCTGGCACTCGTTTTGGCGACGTAGGCGGCCAGCTCGACCTCGATGCCAAACCGTTTGGATGTCAGATTCATAGATTTCAGAAGGTCGGCGCGAAACAATTTGTAGCAAGTCTCCATGTCCGTAACATAGAGATCCGACATCAGATTGCTGAGTATGGTCAGCAGGCGGTTGGCGAGATAGTGGTAGGTGTGATGCACCTGTGTGGTGCTGTGCTTAAAGCGACTGCCGAAAACGACATCGGCTTGATTGTTGAGCAAGGGCTCGAGAAGCATCGGGATTTCCAGCGGGTTGTACTCAAAGTCAGCATCCTGGATCATGATGAGATCGCCGGAAGCCTCTTGAATACCACGCAGGACGGCGGCGCCTTTGCCCTGATTGCGCTCCTGCCGTATCAGCCGAAAGCCATGTTCTTGTGAGAGCGTTCGCAGAGTCTCGGCACTTTGATCGGTGGAAGCGTCGTCCACAAAGATCCACTCACAGGCGATAGGGCAATGGACCGACATAAAGAGTTTGATGAGCGATGGAAGCTGGGCCGATTCGTTATAAACCGGGACAATGATGGAAAGTTTGGAATTCATGAAAAAAGCTACGTGCGCTTCGTGTAGAAGCCTTTGATGTGCTCCGAGACATAGTCGACATTCTTTGCGGACATGAACGTATACAGGGGCAGGCTCAACGTGCGTTGCGCCAGCTTTTCGCTTTCTGGAAATGCACCCACCTTATGGCCGAGTCTTCGGAGAGCAGGAACGAAGGGAAGCGCTGTAGGATAATGAACTCCGGCCGAAATCTTTTTTTCTCCAAGATATTTCATGAGCGCGTCGCGCTGATCGGACTGGATCGTATACAAGTGATACACATGCAGACGGCCGCCGACCTCTTTGGGCAGCGTCACCGGGAGATCGCTGAGGTACTTGGTGTAGAGCGCCGCGAGTACTCTTCGCCGTGTCGTCCAGTCATCGAGCTGCTTCAACTTAAGCCGCAGCACTGCGGCCTGAATCTCATCCAGGCGCGAGTTGTAGGCCACTTCTTCATGCTGGTACTTCACTTTAGCGCCATGGTTCCGAAGATTCTTCAATCGTTCGGCAAGCGATGCGGACGACGTTAAAATGGCGCCGGCGTCGCCGCAGGCACCCAGATTCTTTGTCGGATAGAAGCTCAGGCAGGCCGCATCGCCCCAGGATCCAATCTTTTGGTTCTG
>JANLWZ010000026.1:0-3868 GCA_031364865.1 Elusimicrobiota bacterium | reverse complement strand
ATGCGGGTCGCGCTCCAGGGCGCCGCTGTAGTGCTCTTTGCGGTCAGTATCGTTTTCATTTCCTTCATCCCAGCTCTCTCGGCTCACTCCGGCAGTCGCACAGCGAATACAGTGGCTCAGGCCACGCAGAAAATCGTCGCACCTCCATTCAAGAAAATATCCAGATTAGCCGAATCCGCCGGTCGCGCCGTGACGGATGTCATAACGGAGCCAGCGGCTCAGCAGCCGGCGGAGTCTTCCGAGTTTGTCATTCGTCCGCCCAACACGACCGTAGTCCGTGATCAGGACGGCGTGAGGGTGACGACGAGCAACCCTGAGGTGCGGGGAATGCCGTTTGAATATTGGAAAGATGCCATTCGATTAGCGCAGAGACAGAAAGAAGTAAGCCAGCCCGGTGGACCGCTTGCCGTGAGTGTCCGGATGGATCTCGGCCATCGCGGAGAAACCGTCAGAACCATCACCAGCCTTGAAGAGATCAATCAGCTGGGCCGCGAGGGGAAGCTCCATTTCTACGAATTTCCCGCGGAAAACGAAAAAGGAGATCCCTTCGGGCGCGGAAAAGAAATCCCGGAGGAGGACGTCGCTGGCTATGTCGATCTTCACAAGCCGTTCCAGGTCTGGGTGCAGGATGGAATTCAAAGCAATCGGCTGATCTTCGGTAGAAATATCGCTTCGCTTCGGCTGCGCCTGACCCAGTCTTATCAGCGCGGCCGTGTCCTGATGAATGACATCATCCGGACCACCAGCGTCCACCAATTCATCAATCATGAAAATCCCAACGGGCGCGGACAGGAATCCATTATTCCTGTGGGCGCTGTCGTTGCCATCAATGAGGATAAGCAACCCGAGCGTAGGGTCGACGTGTTCGCGGACAGTCACTTCGTTTATCAGGAAGCGAAAGAAGAGCCTGCGGTAAAAGATGGCCATGGGCCCGCCCGGTGGCCGTTCTTGCGTATGGGAGTTGATCGTCTCTTTGAAGTAGGTTTCTACGCCTATGACACCCAACACCCGGGTAAATTGCGGGCGCTTCACGACTTACGTGGAGTCAAGGCCGACATGATTCTTTTGAAGCATGTCCGCAATGGCCAGAAGCTTCCATTATCGACGGATCCCAACAACGATTACAACAAACCCGAAACCTGGGATAGGCTGGTCTTCGGTGAAAACGCCACTCACGCGCGCTTCGCGGAAGCGATGACGGGATGGGTCAATCAGATCGCTAATGTCCGGAACACTGAAAAGGCCGCCAAGATCAGCAACTGGGGCTTGGTGGTAAGTGCCGCGACGACAGCCATCGAGATTGGTGGTGGTATTGCCGGGGGAGTTCCAGGAGCGGTTAGCCATCTCGTAGCCGCTATAGCCAACACCGGCTGGGGTGTGGGCGCGGGGATTTACGGAATTCCCAAGGCAATCGATGAAAAGACTTTGACGACGCATTTGACGGAGTATCTCAAACGTATGAATCCGAACTTGCCGGCAGACATGTTGGCCGTCGAGGTGCAATTGCAGACGAAGATCATCATGGATGATCCTGAATTGAGGCAGGTCTTCGAGCTCACCCAGCAAAAGAAAAACGATTACATCCTGCAGACCATTCTTCAGGTGGCTTCCAACAGCGCTCGGGTGGTCGCCGCCAAACAAGGCTTGGATCGCGCCAGAGAAGTGGCGAAGCGCAATGACGCTCTGAACGACATGATCAATAACGCGATCCCCTCAGAGAACCTTCTGGATCTCACCCCGCTCAAATGGCAGGACATCTTGATGCAGATGAAGCCCGCGGAGCGAACGCGCTTCGCGCAGATCATGGGCGAGGGCTTCAACCCCGCGCATTTTGACACCGGGATCACGAGCGCAGATATCCATACGATCCTGGTCAAAATCCCCACGTTGAGCGAAGCGGATAAAGAGTTCATCTTCGGCACCTTCGGGGAGCCGGGCGTCCTGATGCGCTTGCCGACGGCGCATGCCGACCTTTTGAGAGATATCGCTGAGCAGCGGGTCAATACAGGGACGATCCTTTTGATCCTGGCTGATCCTGAGACGCAGCAAAAGTTTGCGGGCATGGGACTCTTCCGTACTATTGATTTCACAAAGTTCAGCAACGCCTTCGCTCTTTTAGAAAAGCATCTCCCTATTCCTTATGAAATGGAACAGGAATTGAATAAGTGGTTTGCTGCCTACAGCCTGTTGGCGGACGATATAAAGACCTCGCTGTATACCGACATCATCGGGCTGCCTTCTCTGCGGGAACGGAGCATCAATCAGGACATCCTTCGCTTAGGACAGAACAAGGTGAACACCGCCAACATCGTTCTTCTGGCGGCGGATCCGGCGATGCGCAGAGAACTTGAAAGACTGTTTCCTCAGATCACGCCAGCCGAGTGGGATTCACTGCAGGGTGGCCTGACTCTGCTCACAGCAGGACTTACACAGGAACAGCAGCTTGTCGTTATTAAAGTCGTCGCTGGTTTTGGAAGCCTTGGAAGCAGAGAAGCACAGCAAGCGGCATACAACACTGTGCTCGGACGACTTCCGCCCGAAGTTCAGAGGCTTCGCGATCAGCTGGGTGTGCTTAATCTCGATTTCTCCAAGTGGATTCTGCTCGCGCCGCCTGGCTCTCAGGAAGCCAGGACCCTGAACGCGATCTTCAACACGGCGGTGGCTCGAGGGATTCTCACGGAAAAGCAAAAGCCGAATCTGGATATCTTCGCCAATCCCGAAGCTCTCGCGCGCACAGGATTAAATGATGAACAGCAGGTCCAATTGGAAATATGGCAGCGCGCCATGGGAATCCTTCGTGTCAATGACTCCACGCTCTATAACCAGGCCAACAGGATCGTGAATCAGGTCACCGGTCAAGAAGCGAACTTGCGCTCCGAGCTGGAACGTCTGCTGACCAGCCCAAGAGTGGGCATGGTGATTATTCAAGAGCCGGGAGCGGACACGCTGGAAAAACTCCAGAATCAAATTGCCCGAACGCTTGCCATGCCAGAGATCGCGAATCAGGCAGATATCCGAGCCGAGTATGTACGCATCACCAACGCGCTTCTCAACTTGCACAAAGGGTACAACCCCAATGGCATCTTAAGTTCTTACGGCACCGTCGCCGGCACTGACGCGTTAAACACTGCTTTGGCTTTGCAGGTGGACCTGGGTGAGCTCGAAGCAATCATCGGCAATCTTAGCGGTGTGGGGCCCATCGATAACTTCATCGCGGTAGCGCCCGGACACCAAGATTTGCTGGAGCTGGGCGGCGGTGAGGGATCCATTCTCGGCAGTCTGGGCGGAGCTCAGGATCTGCCGCACCTAAACCTTGTCGCCAGAAAATTTGCGGAAATCTTTTCACTAAATTCGGCCAAGCGCGGAGTCATCGGCTCTACACAGAATTTTTCCACGGTCAGCGGATTGGTCCTTGAGATTGACAGCCTGATACGCATGGACAGCCTGGAAAACTCCATGAACAAATTACCGTTCAAACTAGACGGATCTATTGAACTCCTGAGGCTCATCGGCTGGAGTCTTGATCTCAATAACAAGCCAGGTGAGCCGGGCTCCAAGCTCGGCATGCCGGTCGATTTTCAGAATCTGACGCCCCACAGTCTGTATCAAGTGCCAGCGGTGACGACCAGCATATACAGCATTCTGAGGACCGTTTCGGGCGGACGTTGGTTCCCTGGCAGTCCTAGTTTGCGGGATCCCAACGCTTACAGTCTTTATATCCTCGGTTTTCCATGGCAGTCGATTGCTCGCCGGAACCACGCTCAGAAATTTGCCGAAGCCAATCGCAACGCTCCGTATTTCCTGATCAAAGATACGGCTCACTTGTCACGTGGCGCCTGGGTGAAAGAATTTTTCTGGTCCGATTCGG
>JANLWZ010000014.1:0-5022 GCA_031364865.1 Elusimicrobiota bacterium | reverse complement strand
AGCTGGCGCAGATCTTTTCTTTATCCAATCGACCGTCGCTTCGGTGCGGCACATTGCTTCCAAATACAAAGTGGTGGACCTTCCTAAGCTCGTGAAGAGCCTGAAGATGCCGGTGGTCATCGGCAATACGGTGAGCTACGCCGCCTGCATTGAGCTCATGGAAACGGGTTGCGCGGGGATTCTTGTGGGCGTCGGCCCTGGAGCCGCGTGTACATCACGCGGCGTCTTGGGTATAGGCGTGCCTCAGGTCACCGCCACCGTCGACTGTGCGGCGGCTCGAGACTTTCACTTTAAGAAAGCCGGCAAGTATGTGCCGATCATTACGGATGGCGGCATGAATATGGGCGGAGAAATCTGCAAAGCGTTCGCTTCCGGCGCTGACGCCGTGATGGTGGGATCCGCTTATGCGCGCTCCAAAGAGGCGCCTGGCCGTGGCTATCACTGGGGCATGGCAACGCCGCATCACAACCTGCCGCGCGGGACACGCATCCACGTAGGAACCAGCGGCACACTGGAAGAAATTCTCTACGGTCCCGCTCGAACGGACGATGGCACGCAAAACCTCGTTGGCGCGCTTCGGACCTGCATGGGGACTGTCGGCGCTCGAAATATTAAGGAGATGCAGCTGACCGAGCTCATCATCGCGCCGGCCATTCAGCACGAAGGCAAAATATTCCAGAAGGCTCAACGGGTGGGCATGGGCAAATGATCGTCAAATGATCGTCATCTTAGACTTTGGCAGCCAGTACACACAGCTCATCGCGCGGCGCGTACGTGAGGCCAAAGTGTATTGCGAAATCTTGCCATTCCGAGTGACCGCAGAAGAGATTAAGAGCAAAAAGCCTTCGGGCATCATTCTCTCCGGTGGGCCTTCCAGCGTTTATGCGGCGGACGCGCCACGACCTGATCCCAATATCTGGAGTCTCGGGTCTCCAGTCCTGGGTATTTGCTATGGCATGCAGCTCATGACGGAACACTTTGGTGGGCGCGTCAAGAAGGCGGATCACCGCGAATACGGTCATGCGGATATTCAAGTGGATCACTCGAACGGCATTTTCCGTGGCTTGGACGACATGATGCCCGTGTGGATGAGCCATGGCGACGCGGCGGATGAGATGCCCGCGGATTTTGTGATCCTCGCTCATTCTCGCAACGCGAAGTTCGCCGCCATTGCCAATCTCGACAGCAAGTTCTACGGCGTTCAATTCCACCCTGAAGTCCACCACACGCCGAACGGGCCGCAAATCCTCAAGAATTTCCTCGCGAATGTCTGCAATGAAAAGCCAACCTGGACGATGGAGTCTTTCGTTCAAGCCCAGATCAAAGAGATCAAAGCCAAAGTAGGCAGCGGTCGCGTGATTTGCGCGATGTCAGGCGGCGTCGATTCCTCCGTAGCGGCGATGCTCGTGGACAAAGCCGTCGGCAAGCAGCTCACCTGCATCTTTGTCGATAACGGCCTTCTGCGTAAAGGGGAGAAAGAACGCGTCGAAAAGATTTTTACGAACAAGTTTCAGGGTGAACTCAAGATTGTGGACGCCTCACAGCGTTTTCTCGACAAACTCACCGGGATCGAGGACCCTGAAAAGAAGCGCAAAGCTATTGGTAACGAATTTATTTCAGTCTTTGAAGACGAAGCGCACAAGCTTGGGCCCACCGATTTCCTCGTTCAAGGAACGCTTTATCCGGATGTTATAGAGAGTGTGTCGGTGAAGGGGCCATCGGCCACGATTAAAACGCATCACAATGTGGGAGGATTGCCTGAGCGCATGAAGATGAAGCTGATTGAGCCGCTGCGTTTCCTTTTTAAGGATGAAGCGCGTGCCTTGGGCAAAGAGCTGGGCATCCCGGACGAGATTCTGCAGCGCCACCCCTTTCCCGGGCCCGGACTGGCTGTGCGCGTGCTGGGAAAAATTACGGCCGAGCGACTGGAGCTCGTCAGGCGTGCCGATTTCATCCTGGAAGAGGAGATTCGCGCGGCTGGCCTCTATAACAGTATCTGGCAGGCCTTTGCCGTTCTTCTTCCTGTCAGCTCTGTCGGCGTCATGGGCGATGAGCGAACCTACGAAAACGTTGTTGCGATCAGAGCCGTGACATCCACAGACGGCATGACCGCCGACTGGTTCAAGATGCCGTATGAAGTGATGGCCAAGATTTCGAACCGTATCATCAATGAAGTGCGTGGTATTAACCGTGTGGCCTACGACATCTCGTCCAAACCACCGGCAACGATCGAATGGGAATAAAAAAAAATAACGGAGGAAAGAAAATGACGACCTCAACACTCACCACCTTGCCGCTCCCACTATTTATTCGAGGAAAAGTTCGAGATGTCTACGACTTGAATGACAAGCTGCTCATGGTCGCTTCCGACAGAATCTCCGCTTTTGATTTTGTGCTCGGGACACAAGTCCCTGATAAGGGGAAAATCCTGACCCAAATCTCTTCCTGGTGGTTTAAACAGCTGGAAGGGGTAGTCCCCAATCACCTCATCAGCGCCGACGTTGCCCAGTTCCCTGCGAACCTGAAAGGGTATGGCGATATCCTCGAAGGCCGCACGATGCTCGTGAAGAAAACGGACAAGATCATGATCGAGTGCGTGGTGCGCGGTTATCTGGCCGGCAGCGGCTGGAAGGAATATCAGAAGACGCAGAGTGTCTGCGGCGTCAAACTGCCGGCGGGCTTAAAAGAATCCAGCCGCTTGCCTGAGCCGATCTTCACACCTTCCACCAAAGAGGAAGGCGGCAAGCATGATGAAAACATTTCCTTTGAACGCATGGCAGAGATCGTAGGACTGCCGCTGGCGACCCAGCTTCGGGATATCAGTCTGGCGATCTACAAAAAAGCTGCAGAGATTGCGGAGCAGCGCGGGCTGATCCTCTGTGACACAAAGTTCGAGTTCGGTCTGCTGGACGGCAAGGTGATCATCATCGATGAAGTGCTCACACCGGATTCTTCCCGCTACTGGGAAAAATCGAAATATCAGGAAGGCAAATCGCAGGACAGCATCGACAAGCAGTATGTCCGCGATTTTCTTGAGACCATTCAGTGGAATAAGCAGCCGCCGGTGCCAACGCTTCCAGAAGACGTCGTCCAGAAGACGCGCGCGAAATACATCGAAGCGTTCGAACGCCTGACCGGGCTGCCTTTCGAGCGCTAGTGGCTAACCTGCACCTTTTTGAGATCGGCTACAAGTCGGGGATCGCGGATCCTGTCGGACAAGGCCTGAAGTCCGATATTGAACATCTCCGTCTTGCCGTCGTGAAAAAGGTGGCCAGCGCTCAGCTCTACAAAGTCTCCGGCACTCTTTCGACGGACAGCAAGCAGCGCATTGCGCGCGATCTTCTCTGCGATCCCATCCTCAACGAGAGCCGTGAAAAACAGTCCAAAACAAAGTTCATGGTGATCGATGTCTGGTACAAGGCTGGCGTGACGGATGTCGTGGGCGACAGTGTTAAAAAAGGAATCGAAGATCTCGACATCCATGGGGTACAGGACGTTCGCACGGGGATGCGCTATCACCTGGAAGGCGTCACCAAAAAAGAAGTGGCCGAAAAAATCGCGCTCGCTTTGCTCGTCAATCCTCTGGTGCACGATTTAACTATCCATGCTGACTAAAGACACGACACTCGTTAAACAAGTGCCTCTTCTTTCTTCGGAAGATTCTCAGCTGCTCGAGATCAGCCGGAAGGGACTTTTGTCGCTCAACCTTCAGGAGATGAAAGCGATCCAGACGTACTTTGACCGCGTCGGCCGAGATCCTACGGATGTGGAACTGGAAACCATCGCGCAGACCTGGAGCGAGCACTGCAAACACAAAACATTCAGCGCGGTGATTGAGTACGAAGAAAAAGGCCGCGGCTCCCGGGTTTACGACAATTTGCTCAAATCCACCATTATGAAGGCCACGCAGGAGCTGGACAAACCCTGGTGCCTTTCGACGTTTAAAGACAATGCCGGCGTCATCGAGCTTGATGAAGAGTGGGGTGTTGCCTTCAAGGTGGAAACCCACAATCACCCTTCTGCGCTCGAACCCTATGGTGGATCTGGAACGGGTCTGGGGGGCGTCATCCGCGATATTCTGGGTGTTGGCCTCGGCGCTAAGCCCGTGATGAACACCGATGTCTTCGCTTTTGCGCCGCCTGATCTGCCAGCTCGCAAGATTCCAAGAGGCGTTTTACATCCCCGGAGAATCATTCAGGGCGTTGTGGCGGGAGTGAGAGATTACGGCAACCGTATGGGCATTCCTACATCCAACGGAGCGGTGTACTACGACGAACGTTTTGTGGCCAATCCTCTCGTGTTCTGCGGCACGGTGGGTTTAATTCCCAAGAATAAAGTTGAAAAAGAAGTTCATCCTGGCGACCTGGTGGTTAGTCTGGGCGGCCGGACAGGCCGCGACGGCATCCACGGCGCCACGTTTTCTTCGGCGGCCCTTGAAGAAGGAATTTCTTCTTCCGTGGTGCAGATCGGTCATGCCATCATGGAAAAGCGCACGATGGATGTTCTCCTGCAGGCTCGCGATCAGGGACTTTATCGGGCTCTGACGGATTGCGGCGCAGGGGGATTTTCCTCCGCCATTGGTGAGCTCGGATCCTCAACCGGTGTTTCCATCGATATCGAAAAGGCGCCGCTTAAATATGAAGGGCTCGTTCCCTGGGAGATATGGGTATCCGAAAGTCAGGAACGTATGGTGCTGGCGGTTCAGCCTGAGAACTGGGCAATGCTGAAGGTGCTCGCGGAGTCTGAGAACGTCGAAGCGACGGTCATCGGCGAATTTACCGATGACAAAAAACTCACGGTCAAATACAAAGGCGAGATCACCGGGCAAATCGATATGAAATTCTTGCACGACGGCATGCCGCGCGTGCACCGCAGAGCGGTTTGGCTGACTTCAACGGACTCGCAAAAGCCCCCGGTTGCTCTCAAAGCCAAAGATTTAGGTCTAAGAGGATCGGATGCGAATCGTCTGGTTCTTGATCTTCTGGCCCATCCCAATATTGCCTCAAAAAAGTGGATCGTCAC
>JANLWZ010000413.1:0-2725 GCA_031364865.1 Elusimicrobiota bacterium | reverse complement strand
CACATCGCTGGCAACGATCATGTCGACATTCATGTTGGACAAAAGATCTGTCGGGACATTGGTCACGAGGCCGCCGTCGACCAGATACCGGTGGCGGTAGGCGACGGGCTCAAACATGCCGGGAATCGTCGCCGAAGCGCGCGCCGCGATGGCGACAGGCCCTTCACGGAAGATCACGCGTTCCCCCGTCTGCAAATCGGTCGCCACGCAAGCAAAAGGAATGCGCAATTGATCAAAGCGGACATCGCCAATGTACTTCTTCAAATAAGTTTCCATGTTGGCGGTAGAAAGTTTTTCTTCGGTCAGCACCAGCCACATCAAGGAGTAGCGCGAATAATTGGTCAGCGCCGACCAGCCGATTTCCTGGGACATGTGCTCCATCTGTGCGGTCGTAATGCCGGCAGCATAAAGACTGCCGATCAGAGCGCCCACGGAAGTTCCCGTAATGGCACCCACGGGAATGTCGCCTTCTTCAAAAGCTTTCAGTACCCCGATATGCGCCAGCCCGCGAGCGCCGCCGCCTCCCAGCGCGATGCCCACGCGGAACTCATCATTCGGAGCGCTTCCGCGATAATGGTTCCATAATAAATCCAAAAGAAATACATCCTCATTCGAAACCGGCCCGGCCGCCCCATGGACGCCAGGGGTCAGAACGAACAGCGCCATCATGATGAGGAGTGCTTCAGCTCTCATCGCTCTTCGTCCAGTGGTTTTCCCACAGCCCTTTCCAAAAGAGCCAGAGAGGCCAGGTGACCATGCACCGCTTCTAAGTAACGGATGCGTGATTCGAGCACCATGCGTTCCGCTTCCACGAGCTCATAGGAACGTCCCTTTTCTTTGGTATATGCCTCGAGCAGATCCGACATGCGCCGGTAAGATTCATACCGTGGTCCAAGTTCTTCCTGCCAGAAACGGCATTTGTCGTAAGCCTGACGCACTTGCATCTGAACCTGATCGGACACTTCCGCGTGCCGCAACGTTGCCTGACGGTATTGTGCTCGCCGCTCGCGGACTTTCGCCCATCCATAGACGATGTCCGAGATCGAGACCGGGAGATTGACATTCAGTGTTCCTGCCCAATTCGTCACGGGAAGATCGAAGTCATTGCCTGTCCGTTCATAGCTCGCGCCAAAGCCCACCGTTGGCTTCCGTTCAGAGAGTGAAAGTCCGACGCTAAGCGAATCGAGTTCCTGCTGATATTCTGTTTGCCTTAATTCCGAGCGATATTCGGTAGACCAGGCAATCAGCTTGGAAAGATCAAGATCGACCGGATGGGTCTCCAGTTTCCCCTGGAGCGCCACAGATGTGTTGAGCTCAAGATTCAACGCCTGCAAGAAAGCGCGGTGCGCGCTTTGTTCAGTCTGCGACGCTTCGGAGGTGCGGGCGCGCGTCATCGAAAGCTCGTTTTCCAGTTTAATGCGCTCGGCCAGGCTGCGCGATGAAGCTCTACGCATCTGCTCACTCTTTTTTAACAGCTCTGAGAGATACGTTCTCTTTTCGCGTGCAAAGAGGAGGTCATAAAACACCTGCTTCGCGGAGGCAGCGACCTGCGTCTGCAGCGCTTCGTTTGAGCTCTTGGCACGTTCATACGAAATACGCGCCTGCCGCCAGAGGTTCTGAGATCGGCCGCCTTCATACACCGACTGATAGATGTTCGCGCGCGCGGTATAAAAGTTTTGTCGCGGATTGTCCGGAACAAGCGTGGGCCCGAGCGCCGGCTGCAGCATGAGCGGCGTATTGCCTTCCACCCCAAATTTGCTCCAGTTCGCATTCAAGTCCAGGCGTGGATAAAAGAGTGACTGCGCCTGGCGCACGCGCTGCAGTGCGATATTCACATCTTCGCGCGAGGAGAGAAGTGAGGGCGCGTTGTTCATCGCCAGCCGTACGGCATCTTGAAGCGTCAGCGTCCGATCGGAAAGTTCCAGGGCGCCGAGGGGTTGGGCGGTGATCCAGCACGATAGGCCTAGTGAAGTCGCAGAGAGGAGAGGCCTAAACCTCCATCTCGTGCGAAATACGGGAAAGCTCATTTTCGAATGAGTTTTTGAAGTTGGCTGATTTGTTCGCGAACTCTGCGAGGCGATGTTCCGCCATAGGAATCTTTAACGTGTACGACCTGATCCACCGATAGCACGTTCCTGGCGCCTTCGTCGAAATGCGTCTCGAAGCGCTTTAATTCCTCGAGCGTCAACTCATCCAGACGTATTCGCTGGCCTTCACAGTAGGCCACGATCCGTTTCACGACGCCGTGCGCTGTGCGGAAGGGAATGCCCTTCTCCGTCAAATAGTCGGCCAGCTCTGTGGCGGCAAGGAATCCCCGATCACAAAGCGCGCGCATGCGCTCAGCCCGCACCACCATCGTGGCAATCATCGGACTCGCGACCGCTAGACACCCTTGTACGGTGTCGACCGTATCAAAGAACGGCGGTTTGTCTTCCTGAAGATCGCGGTTGTACGAAAGCGGCAGGCCCTTCAAGATGGTCAAGAGCGCCATCAGGTTTCCGTAGATGCGTCCGGTTTCCCCGCGAATGATCTCTGCCACATCCGGATTACGCTTCTGCGGCATGATGGACGATCCGGACGTAAATTCATTCTGAAGCCGGATCATGTTGAACTCGCTAGACGTCCAGAGGATCAGCTCTTCAGCGAGCCGGGAGAGATGCGTCATGACGAGCGCGGCGGCCGAAACAAACTCGACCAGAAAGTCTCTGTCAGAGACTGTGTCGAT
>JANLWZ010000404.1:0-3124 GCA_031364865.1 Elusimicrobiota bacterium | reverse complement strand
CCTCTAAAAAGTGGATCGTCACGCAGTATGACCACGAAGTACAGGGTGGAAGCGTCATAAAGCCTTTTGTGGGACTCGATCAGCGCGGTCCTTCGGACGCCGCCGTGATCCGTGCCCGACTGGATTCGGATCGCGGCATCGTTGTCAGTAACGGGTTTAACCCCGCTTACGGTGACGCTGATCCTTACTGGATGAGCGCTTGCGCGATTGATGAAGCACTCCGAAATCTCGTAGCGGTGGGTGGTGACATCAATCACGCGGCGATCCTCGACAATTTCTGTTGGGGAAATCCTGAGGACGAACATGAACTCGCCGCACTGGTCCGTGCTTGCCAGGCCTGTTACGACATGTCCAAAGCCTTCGGCGTACCCTTTATTTCGGGCAAGGACAGTTTGAACAATACCTGGCGCGATCCCGCTGGAAAGCTTCAGTCGATTCCGCGCAGCCTTCTGATCTCCGCGATCGGCGTCATTAAAGATGCCAAGCGTACCGTCACGATGGATCTCAAAGAGCCCGGCGACTGGATTTACATTGTGGGGGAAACGCGTGAGGAGCTGGGTGGTTCTCATCTCTGGAAGGTTCTGAAGAAGTCATCCAAAGGCCACGTCCCTCGTGTGATGGCTCAGCGCGCGAAAAATTCCTTCACGCTTTTGCATCAGGCCATTACACGCGGATATGTTCGCGCTTGCCACGATCTTTCCGAAGGGGGTCTCGCCGTGGCGGCAGCGGAGATGGCCTTTGCTGGCCAGCTGGGTATGACGCTCGATCTCTCGCGCATGCTCGTGCCGGCGCCGATGTCTGATCTTGCGCTCCTATTCTCTGAGTCGCCGAGCCGATTTTTAGTCGAAGTTCCACCCGTGGCACGAAAAGGCTTCGAAACGCTGCTCAGAGGACACGTCGCGCCGCTCGGACGGGTCAGCAAGGTGAAATCACTCATTCTCAAGAACGCCAGGACAAAAACGACCTGGGTCGATGCCACAACGGACGCGTTGCAAAAGGCATGGGAAACACGATGAGCGTCAAGGCGATCATTTTAAGGACCGCGGGGACGAATTGCGATCAGGAATCAGCGCATGCGCTGCGTCTCGCGGGCGCAGAGCCGGAGATCGTCCACATCAACCAGCTGCTGGTGGACAAAGTAAACCTGGCCCCCTACAAGCTCATGATTATTCCCGGTGGGTTCTCTTACGGGGATGATATCGCGGCTGGAAAAATTCTCGCGAATGAGCTGCGCTTTAAACTGCGCGCAAAACTCGATGGCTTTGTAGCCGAAGGTAAGCGGATTATCGGCATCTGCAACGGATTTCAAGTCCTGGTGAAAACGGGTTTTCTTCCCGGCACGCCTGATCGGATACAGACGGTCACCCTTGCGTCCAACGATTCAGGCAAGTTTCAGTGCCACTGGGTGACGATGAAACGGGAAAAGTCTGCATGCGAGTGGCTCAATGCCACGGACGCCGAATGGGATCTTCCCATAGCTCATGGCGAGGGCAAATTTGTGGCTCAGGACGCGGAGACTTTGAATGCTTTGGAAAAAAATAAACAGATCATTCTCCGCTATCAGGGCACGAATCCCAACGGATCGGTGAATGCGATCGCAGGTATCTGCAGCGCCGATGGCAATGTCGTGGGTCTCATGCCACATCCGGAGAGGCATGTGTCGCGCTTGCAGCATCCGGAATGGACGCGCTCGCGCGATAGCGGTAAAGACAAAACACCGGTGGGCCTTCAATTCTTTCAAGCGGCGGTTTTAAACTAAAGGGGTTGTATGGATATTAAAGATGATCATTTTCACGACGAGTGCGGTGTCGTCGGGGTGCAGCATCATCCCGAAGCCGCGCGCCTCACGTATCTAGGACTTTACGCGCTTCAGCACCGCGGCCAGGAATCCGCGGGCATGGTGGCGTCTGATGGTTCTTCCCTCAAACGGCATGTGGCCATGGGCTTGGTAGCGGATGTTTTCAACGACAAGACGCTCGAGCCGTTGAAGGGATCGCTGGCCATCGGCCACGTGCGTTATTCCACGGCAGGCGATACGACGCTTCGCAACGCGCAGCCGCTCCTGGCAAACACCGCGCATGGCGTGCTCGCGATCGCACACAACGGCAACTTAACGAATGCCCTCACCGTACGCAAACATCTGGAAAGCCAGGGATCGATTTTTCAAACCACATCGGACACCGAAGTGATTCTGCACCTGGTCGCCAGGTCTAAAGCGAAATCCTTACGAGAAGCCATTCTTGAAGCCCTCAGACAGGTGGAAGGTGCTTATTCGCTCGTCTTCTGTACCAAGCGTGAACTCATTGCCGCACGTGATCCCTACGGTGTGCGGCCGCTGATTATTGGGAAGCTCGGAAAAGCAACGATGCTGGCTTCCGAGACTTGTGCTTTCGATCTAGTGGGAGCAAAGTTTGTGCGAGAGGTGAAACCGGGAGAACTCATTTACGTGAACGGCGGGGGCATTAAATCGACCATGTTCGCCGAGCGGCCACAGAGCGCTCACTGCAGCTTCGAAAATATTTACTTTGCACGTCCTGATGGTGTCTTGTTTGGTAAGAGCGTATACGCCGTGCGCTCTGAGCTTGGACGCCAGCTTGCTCGCGAGGCTCCTGCGAAAGCGGATTGGGTGGTGGCCGTGCCGGACTCTGCCAACGTCGCCGCTGTCGGTTATGCCGAAGAGTCCGGAATCCCTTATGGTCTGGGACTTATCCGCAGTCACTACATTGGCCGAACATTCATCGAGCCTTCGCAGACGATTCGCGACTTCGGAGCACGAATCAAATACAACGCCGTACGCGAAGCGCTTAAAGGGAAGAGTATTGTTCTCGTGGATGATTCCATTGTGCGCGGTACGACCAGCCGCAAGCTCGTGCGCATGCTGAGGCGCGTGGGCGTAAAAGCGATTCATATGCGCATCAGCTCACCGCCCATCATTGGCTCCTGCTATTACGGCATCGATACGCCAACGAAGAAGGAACTGATTGCGGCAAGACACACGGTGCCTGAAATCAAGGATTATCTCGGCGTCGATAGTCTTGCTTATCTTTCCGTAGAAGGTCTTCTCAAATGCTGCGGGGGGAATCAGAAAAGATTCTGCGTGGGCTGCTTTACCGATCAATATCCA
>JANLWZ010000345.1:0-3556 GCA_031364865.1 Elusimicrobiota bacterium | reverse complement strand
CGTCCGCAGAACATCGAAGGCGCGCACGTCGTGGTGACCTCCACAGCCGTTTCCTCACAAAATCCCGAAGTCATGGCCGCTAAAACAAAAAGCATTCCTGTTATTCCGCGCATCGAAATGCTCGCGGAGATTGCCCGGCTTAAATACACGATTGCTATCGCCGGAACGCACGGCAAGACAACGACCACCTCCATGGTGGCGTCCGTTCTTCAGGCCGGGGGATTTGATCCTACGGTGGTGGTGGGAGGACGCCTGAAGCATCTCGATTCCGGCGCGCGACTCGGCAAAGGGGAATATCTTGTGGCGGAAGCGGATGAGTCCGACGGCTCTTTCCTTAAACTGTCGCCGGCGCTCGCCGTCATTACCAATATTGATAACGATCATCTCGACTATTACGGTACTTTCGACAAAATTGCCGACGCGTTTGTGGACTATGCCGGCCGTGTTCCATTCTATGGATGCGTGATCGTCTGTCTGGATGATCCGCATGTCCGCGCGCACCTGCCGCGCATCAGCCGTCGAGTCGTGACGTATGGGCTGGATGCGCCTGCACGGCTCCAGGCGACCTCCCTTGCGCATCCTGAAGGATTTTCAGAATTTGATGTGATCGAAAACGGAAAACCTCTCGGTAAAGTCCGACTCCAGGTGCCGGGCCGTCACAATGTTTTGAATGCGCTCGCCGCGGTGGCCGTGGGTCTGGAACTCGGCATGTCGTTTAATTCGATAGCTGAAGGTCTCGGAGCGTTTGAAGGCGTCGGCCGGCGCATGGAACTCAAAGGCGAGCGCGACGGTATTACGGTGATCGATGATTACGGCCATCACCCGACAGAAGTTCGCGCGACGCTGTCCGCCCTGCGCGATCGCTATCCCCAACGAAGACTGGTCGCGCTCTTTCAGCCGCATCGCTTCAGCCGGACGCAGTCGCTATGGCAGGATTTTGCTCATTCTTTTGAACAAGCGGACCAAGTCTATGTCATGGACATTTACGCGGCCAGCGAAGAACCGATTCCCGGCGTGACCTCTGATCTCATCGTCAAAGAAATGCAGAAGGTTCATGCTCACGCGAGCGCCGCGCCCAAACCTTTTTCGATAGAGGCCCTCAGAGCGGAGCTCAAAAGCGGAGACGTGCTCCTGACTCTCGGTGCAGGGGATGTTTGGAAAAATGGTGAGCTTCTTGTAGGAAAGGTAGATGCCCCTCGCTGAAGTCCTGCGGCAAGCCTTGCCTGGTCTAAAAGTCCAGGAACCCCTTTCGAAGCACACGACTCTTTGTGTCGGCGGCCCTGCGGATTATTACGCGGACGTCAACAACCTTCCAGAACTCATCACTCTCAAACACTTAAGCCAGGACCATCATCTTCCTGTCTTTTTTCTGGGCGCTGGATCCAATCTCCTGGTGTCCGACGACGGCATCCGCGGTCTCGTCCTTCATCTGCAGGGCGATTTCAAAAAAATTGATTTCAATGGACGGAAAGTACACGTCGGCGCGGGTGTCATGATGCCGACCCTTTCCAAGCAAGCCGCGGAGAAAGGACTGGGCGGCGTCGAAGCGTTGATCGGTGTGCCAGGCACGGTCGGCGGCGGGTTGGTCATGAACGCAGGAACGCGCGAAGGATGGATCGGGCAAGTCGTTCGTACGGTGGAGTTCCTCGGCGCGGGTGACCCCATGGAGACACGATCGCAACTGGAGTGCACCTTTCACTATCGGCATTCCAATCTGGAAGGTCTCTGGCTGATCGGCGCCCACCTTGAGCTTTTTGTCGATGAACCAAGGCTTGTGACCAAGCGCATGGAAGCGCTTCTTCAGCACAGAACGAAAACGCAGCCGCTCACGACGGCCAACTGCGGATCTGTTTTTAAAAATCCTGTCGAAGGCCCTGCAGCGCAATGGATTGAAAAGGCAGGGCTCAAAGGCATGGTCATCGGCGGCGCGCGCGTCTCTGACCGTCATGCGAACTTCATCGTGACGGAAAACGCCAAAGCCAAAGACGTGCTCACGCTCATCCAGCACATTCAGGAAACCGTTCAAAAAGAATTCGGGGTCACATTGCAAACCGAAGTGAAGCTCGCGGGGGCGTGGTGAAGAATTTTAAAAAATGGTTCCGCGCGCGCCGCATTGGTGTGCTGCTCGGCGGAGATTCTGCGGAGCGAAGCATTTCGCTGAAGACTGGAAAAGCCGTCTTCCACTCTTTGAAACGACAGAGATATCGCGTGAGCGCCATCGATGCCGTAGGCAACGTCATCCGGAAACTCAAGAAACACAAAATTAATTTCGCGTACATCGCACTGCACGGCACGGGCGGTGAAGACGGACGCATTCAGGCACTGCTGACGGCGCTATCGATTCCTTACACGGGTTCGCGCGTGCTCGCCTCCGCGCTAGCCATGAATAAAACAGCGTCCAAGCGCGCGTTTGAAGAAGCGCATTTGCCGACCGCCCCCTACGAAGAGCTCGATCACATGGCCGACCGTCCTTCGTTAACTCTTCCCGTCGTTGTGAAGCCGGCCTCGCAAGGATCCGCTGTCGGTGTGACCGTCGTAAAAAAACGCAAGGATTTGCAAAAAGCGATGAAGCTCGCCTTTCGTTATGACACCAAAGTGCTGGTTGAAAAATATTTAGAAGGGCCAGAAGTCACGGTAGGCATCCTGGGAAAGAAAGCGCTTCCTGTCATTGAGATCCTTCCTCTGCACGATCGGCCCTTTTACGATTTTCATGCCAAATATTCCCGCGGCGGATCACGGCACGTGCTGCCGGCGCGGATTTCCAAAGCGATGCGGAAGCGCTGTCAGACGCTGTCGCTCGCGGCCTGCCGCGTTCTGGGAACACGCGGCGCGGCCAGGGTCGATCTCATCATCGATCGTCGCCTGGGTCCTTGCCTGCTGGAGGTCAATACGATTCCCGGCATGACGGAAACATCGCTTTTGCCGGAAGCCGCGCGCGCGGCCGGTTTCGATTTCGACGCGCTGGTGTTGAAGATTGCGGAGGAATCCATTGGTTAGAAAACTCCGCAGGCAGCGCATCACGCTGCGCTTCAGACGCCGAGAGCAGATCAAACATAACGTCCGCGCGATCCTCTGGCGCAGCACAGGTCTAGCCTTAATCGTCGGGTTTGGCATCGGCATGGCGGCAGGGCATGAGTCCATTCTGTCGCGCACGGTCCGCGCGCACACTCCGCAAGTCAAAGTGCTGGCGACGAGTTCGCTGGCGGGCTTGCCGGTCTCGTCCGAGCTGCCGCGGAACTCGTTCTATTTGTGGTTTCCCGGGGTAGGACGTTACTGCTCCAAGAAAATCCTTCGAAAATATTTGATGGTGCGCGACGTCCGCTGGGAAAAATCCTGGGGGGATAACGTTGTTCGCCTTCAGCTGGAGCCGCGCGTGCCGCTCGTCATCTGGAATGGTCAGGGTTTCGATCAGGCAGGCGTCGCTTTTGCCGTCAGGCCGGGTGCGTGGAAAGGTCTGCCTCAGGCTACTTTTCTACCCTCCAGTCCACGCGCTGAGCTGGGACGGTGGCTGACGCAGCAGGCGGCGTATTATCCGTTCTGGTCGCAAGTGGTATCG
>JANLWZ010000342.1:0-3134 GCA_031364865.1 Elusimicrobiota bacterium | reverse complement strand
CATCATGTCGAGAGTGTTCGGTTCGTCTCCGCCCAGGTAAGCGCCCGCACTCTTTTCAAGCCTCTGCTCCCAGTAGAGGAACTGCCCAGCAAAATTCTCCGGATCCGGTTGTAGGCCTGTTCGTATGACGTACAGTAAGAGTACATAGAAGTAGAGAACCGCGAAGCTGCGCAGGAATTGGTTGCGCAGACGCCTCAGGCCCGAAGGATGCAAATCATGGATGAGACTGGCAGCGTGAAAGAATCGCGTTGCACTCTTGGCTCGGTGAGTGACGCCGCGCCATGCGTCGTTGATTGCGCGCAACTCGTCCTGCGAAACGGTTCCGTAGCCCAGCTGTCGCAACAGGTCAGCCGACTCTTTGTGCCAAGGTCCTCCGTCGACGCTCGCAGCGGGCATCATTACACCCCATTTTCGAAATACCGAAAGTGGGGGGACGGTCGTGAGCGTATGCGATACGTCCTTCTCGTGGAGGCCAAGTAGAACTGATTGAACCCAGGGTGAATGGTCCTGGCCGTAGACGTCTACATGGGGAATGGCAGACCTCGGAGCAGAGCGTTTGCGATACGGGAGAATTGACATCTCTCTATTGAAAGTCTACCTCCAGATGACCTGCCCAGGGACCTCTGGACCATTTGCTACTTGAGGACG
The DNA here is from genome assembly GCA_031364865.1 of Elusimicrobiota bacterium. Lineage (GTDB taxonomy): Bacteria > Elusimicrobiota > Elusimicrobia > 2-01-FULL-59-12 > 2-01-FULL-59-12 > JANLWZ01. Next base: position 2,486 of record JANLWZ010000342.1, on the reverse strand, counting down.
GCCCCCGGGTTGGTGGAATCGTAACGCGTCTTGAACTCGATTGGTGTAAGGTCTTTCAGACTCGAATGCGGACGGACATGGTTGTAGTGACGATGCCAGGTTTCGATAACGACGCGCGCTTCCTCGCGGGGTATTGGCGATTTAAACCCGTTTTTCACCAGACGGCACTTTATCCCCTGTATCGCAAATGTTCAACCGCGTGAAAATTCACTCAAGCTGCTTTGTTTTCCCGAATTTCTGTCTTCACATGGGCCAGAAACGTCTGCTCAGCACTCTGGCGCAAGCACAAGCCGCGACTATCCACCAGCCCTGGCAAATTATCGACACAGCTTGCGCGTGGCTGTCTTGAAGGACAGCGGTCCGCCCGCTCGTGTGATATCGCCGGCTTGCTGAATTCGCGGCGTCTGCCAGCACTGTCTCACTTGAGAACGATCTTCCGATTGATCGGCGGATCCTTGATGACCTGTGTGGTGCCGTCCGGCATATCGATGACCACCTGCTGGACGGATTTGCCGCGGCCCAGGCCGAACGTGTATTCGGGCGTCTGGCTCGTCATGAAACCCTGACTGGTGATGACCTCCCGCGTATAACTGTGGCCTGTGGGCGTATCGACCCGAATCCGCGCGCCGAGGTAGCGCGCGTGCGTCGGCACCTTGACGGTAATATAATTCCCAGTGGACCTGTTCAGGTAGGCTCTGATCGGCCCTTCCATGTTGATCCACATGAAATCCTGCCGTCCATCACCATCCAGATCCACAATGACAGAAGACTGTCCGAAATACTCGTTTCCCAGACCCAGATCGGCGCGATTGCGATACTTTGCCTGGCCGCCCTCAACCTTCGGAGCGAATGCACGTCCCGCCAACTTGAAGTATTTGTGCACTGGCCACTTGATGTAGTTTTCCGCGACGAAGAGGTCCAGATCGCCGCTGGCCGTGACGTCTTCGAATACCCCGCCCCAACCGAAACCCTCGTGATCGAGTCCGTATTTTTCCGTCACGTCGGTGAAGCGGAAATTGCCATCGTTATGCAGCAACAACCAGTCGTGCGTATGGGTTTGTCCAGCATGCAAATCGCCCTTGGTCAGGAACTCCGGGATCGAGTTGCCGGCATTCGGAAAGAAGAGATCCTGATACCCATTCTTGTCGATGTCACCGACGCCCACTCCCATCCAGAAGCCCGGCTTGGAGACGGAAGCGACCTTCTCAAACGTCAGATCATGCTTATTCCGGAAAATCTCCACTTCCCCGGTATTGTTGGCGACGACCAGATCCTGCCATCCATCGTTGTCCAGATCGACGAACGTTGAGCAGAAAGTATTCATCGTTCCGGCCGTACCCGAGGATGTCGTGATATCGGTAAAGGTCATGTCGCCATTGTTGTGCAGCAGGATATTCAGTTTGAGGTGTGTCGGATCATTGAACGTTGCCGTTCGGAAGGACGGAAACTCGACGAAATTGCTGACATACAGATCCGGATATCCGTCGTGGTCAATATCGGCCACGGCCACGTGGAAGGGTACGCCGTGCGGCGGAAGATTCAGCGGAATCTTTCTTCGTTCGAAGTGGCGATTTCCCTTGTTCAGATAAATGTAGACCCCATCGTTGCGGGCGACCACGAGATCCGTTCGGCCATCGCCGTCCATGTCGATCGCTGTCACTCCATACGTGGTGGCGCCGGGCATGGACAAGCCCGTTCCGGGCTCACGATTTGCGAGTCGGCCATCGACATAACCGAGCAGGACGTCCAGCTTGTCCTGCGCGCCCCCGACAAAGACTTCATATTTCCCATTGCCATCCACATCGATGACGGCGGCGCCGGCAAATGGATGCGTCTTGCGATCCCACACCGGTCGGATGAAATCAACCGGGATCTCCTGGAACTTGACCACGGCGACACCGCTCTCGGCGGTGTCCGGTACAGCACAGCCGCCGATCAGCAGCAGCCCGGTCACCAGAAAAGAAACGCGCAGCAGACAATTCATTTGTCGGACTCCCGGCCAAGTTAAGTGCATAGTCTTCTAGCCTAGGAAGGCAGCAGCACGATTCCGCGATACATACGAGTGGCCCGTCGGGCTGATTCAGGCGACTCTCATTGCCCGGTCAGTTTCTGTCGGATCCAGTACCAGAACTCGACATACCAGGGAGTGCCGCCGTCTTCCTTCACTTGAGCAACGATGGTCGGACGATTGTCGCCGGCCACAGCGCCCACGGACATCCGCCGCGCCACGCCTGTTTTGTCAATCAGGATGAAATTGTCCTTAGTGATGGTCGGGGCGACCATGTTGTACCACTCGCCGGTCGGGGCGATGAGGCTCTTGGGCGCCAGCTGCTCACCCTTGTCTAGCTTAAGCAACGTAGCCATGGTCTTGGCGCCCACTTTGCTTTCCAGTTCACTGGAAGGCACCACGGTTCCGCCGATTTCCTTCTGCAGCGGATCGGGGTTTCCGGTTGTTGCCAAGAGAATCAAGCCTTTGGAGGCCACCC
>JANLWZ010000322.1:0-2955 GCA_031364865.1 Elusimicrobiota bacterium | reverse complement strand
GGCCGGCAACGAAGGGGCGGGGAAAAACAACAGCTTTGGTATCAACATTAAATTGCCGTTTGAACAGTCCGCCAATGAGTTTATCGTCAAAGATCCTCTCTTCGTCGACTGCCGCTTCTTTTTTACACGCAAGCTGATGTTTCTGAAGGAGACGAGCGCTGTGGCTTTCTTCCCTGGCGGCTTTGGTACCCACGATGAAGCGATGGAAGCGTTAACGCTCGTGCAGACCGGAAAGTGCGACATGATGCCGGTCGTGATGATCGATGCTCCCAAAGGCGATTACTGGAAAGACTGGCACAAATATGTGGAGAAGCATCTTCTGAAGCCCGGTAAGATCTCCCCCGAAGATGTGAATCTCTACAAGATCACGGACAGCGTCGACGAAGCCGTTGAAGAAATCGTTAAGTTTTACCGAAACTATCACTCGATGCGCTATGTGAAGGACAGTCTCGTGATCCGGCTGCATAAATCGCCATCGAAAGGCATGCTGGAGCAACTGAATACCGACTTTAAGGATATCTGCGTCAAAGGTGGGTTCGCCGTCAGTCCCGTTCTCCCCGAAGAAACCGACCACAAAGAAATGCCGCGCATTGCTTTTCAATTCAATCGACTGAACTGCGGACGTTTACGTCAGTTGATCGATCGCTTAAACGACGACTGATTCGGTAGGTTTGGAAGGCAGCGCAAACGCCTCAAGCCGCAGGACGGGCGACGGCGGGCGTATAAATGCTTTCTTAATCGACTCAATCAAGTCCGGCAAAATACTCATAAACGGTTTTCGCATCGCGACGAATTCCACAGCCTGCCCAAAGCGCATTCCCTTCGAGCAAAGATAGCCGATAATCACGGACGGCGATCGTCCCACCCCGCCATCACAAAACACAAGTATTCGCTTGGTGTTGATGTTTTGCTCTATGAATTCCGCGGCTTCCATGAGCCGGAAGGCGGGGATAGGCATCATGTCGTTGATCTGGAGTTTTAAGTAAGGTTTTTCTATGAAGAGGGTATTGTCGAGATCGATCTCGGCGGCTACGTTCAGGAAGGCGTCAAAGTGCTCGTGCGCCGTTTGGGCGTCTATCGCGTTCCCGACAGCCAGATGCTCCAGGATATATTTCATGCGACGAGTCCGGCAGTAGTCTATATTTTTTTGATGAGTTTGGGGGAGAGAAACCACTTCAGCTGGCCGCGGAGGCTTTTCGTTCCGGGTTCGAGGTCGATCCGGCAGAGCCCGCTCTTTTTCAGTTCAAGAGGCATAGGATTGGGAGAGCCCAGCAGAAGCGCGATCAACTTTGATAAGTAGGGTTCATGACCGACTGCCAGAATTTCCGCATCTTTCGGATAGTGCTTGAGGGACTGCGCGAATTTTTCCTGGCTGCCTGTCGGAATAAGCTCGGGTGCTACTTCGATCTTTCGCTTATAACCAATCGCCTGCGCGAGGATCAGTGCTGTATCGCGCGCACGGTCATAGGAACTCGTGAGGATGTGGTCAAAAGAAAGCTTGAGATGCTTGACGCCTTTACCGACTTTGCGCTCAATCTTCCGCCCTTCCGCCGTCAGGGGACGTTGGCTGTCTGCTGATTTCCATTTCTCTTTATCTACCGCCAGAGCGTGACGATGCAGATAGATAATCATCGGCCGGCTCCGGGCAGGACGCCGGGGCGCTGCGGTTTGAGTTCCTGAGGAATCGATTTATGCACCGTGCGTTCTTCATCGGCGGCGCGATCGCAGAGGCTCTCCTGGGCGCGCATCTTGCGCCGATTGCCTGATTCGGTCTTTGCATACGAACCATCGGGCAGAAGGACCCAGGATTTCACGTTGTCGTGGAAATATATGTCGAGCGTGTCGATCAGGCGCTTCTGATTCGCGGCGTCTTCCACCGGAAACATGATCTCAATACGTTTGTCGAGATTGCGCGGCATAAGATCGGCGCTGGAGAGATACACCTCGTGCTGTCCGCCATTTTCGAAATAGAAGATCCGGCTGTGCTCCAGGAACTGATCCACAATGCTGATCACTTGAATGTTCTCGCTCAGGCTGGGAACGCCGGGACGCAGGCAGCAGATGCCGCGGACGTTCAACTGCACGCGCGCCCCGGCTTTCGACGCCTGATAGAGCGCTTCGATAATCTCGGCATCGACGAGGGAATTCATTTTCATGCGAATGAAGCCGGGCTTCTCGGGCGTGCTGCGCAGTCCTTCGCGGCGAATGAGTTTTAAAAGCTTGCGGCGCAGTCCGAAGGGCGCTACTTCGATTTTATTCCAGGCCGAGGGCTGCGAGTAGCCGGTGATCATGTTGAAAAAGGAGGAAACGTCGCTCGCGTAGGATTCTTCCGCGGTAAAGAAACCGATATCGGAATAAATGCGCGCGGTGCGGGCGTTGTAATTGCCTGTGGCCAGATGGACGTAACGCCGGATTCCGTCGCGCTCCCGGCGGATGACGAGGCAGACTTTGGCGTGCGTTTTATAGCCCGCGATGCCGTACAGGACGCTCGCGCCTCTTTGAATAAGACGTTTGGCCCATTCGATATTGTTTTCTTCGTCAAAGCGCGCTTTCAGTTCGACCAGAACGGTGACGCGTTTGCCGTTTTCTGCCGCGCGCTCAAGCGCGCGCAGAACGGCCGAATCTGGTTCCGTTCGATAAAGCGTTTGTTTGATTGCCATGACGTCAGGATCGGAGGTGGCTGCTTCCAGAAATTGGCTGACGGCGTCGAAGGACTCGTAGGGATGAAAGACGAGCGCGTTCTTCTCGCGAAGGAGAGACCAGACGTCATCGGCCTGCTCAAAGGCCGGCGAAAGCCGCGGTGTCCAAGCGGGCCGCTTGAGCGTTTCAAATCCTGGCTGAAAAGCCAGCAAAGAGATGGTTTTTAGATCGAACCACGCTTTGTTCCAGACAATATCCGGCTCAGGGACCTTAAGTTCCTTCTCCAGCACCGGCGCCCAGGTACGAAAATCCGAG
>JANLWZ010000315.1:0-12337 GCA_031364865.1 Elusimicrobiota bacterium | reverse complement strand
TGTCCGCCATCGGCATTCTGCTGGCCATGCTCACGCTTTGGCTGACCAACTATTACACGCACCCGAACCATCGCCCTGTGAGTGAAACGGCCATTGCCTCCAAAACAGGACCGGCAACATTGCTGCTTTCAGGCATGGCAGAAGGCAACGAGTCGACGGTGTGGGCGATCTTGCTTGTCGGCGGGACGATCCTGAGTTCTTTATGGGTGTTTCATGGCGACCCTGCAATGGCGTCTTACGGAATTGCGCTCGCCGGGCTTGGGCTGCTCACGACCACCGGATTTATTCTCGCGATGGATACTTATGGACCCATTACCGACAACGCACACGGAATCTTTGAAATGGCAGAAGTCTCCGATGAGCGCGCGAGTCGTTCCCTTTCGTGGATGGATGCGATCGGCAACACGACGAAGGCGCTCACCAAGGGACTCGCCATTGCCACAGCCGTGCTTGCGGCCATCTCGTTGTTCCGCTCCTTCATCGATGAAGCAAAACTCGTTGAGATCGGTATTCAGGTCAATGAGCCTAAAGTATTCGTCGGCCTACTGATTGGCGGCGCTATTCCCTTCCTTTACACGGCCTTTGCCTTGAAGGCCGTTGGGCGCGCCGCCTTTTTCGTCGTCGAAGAAGTACGCCGCCAGTTCCGAGAGAATCCCGGGATTATGACGCGCAAAGTCACGCCTGACTACGCCCGCTGCGTGGATATTGTTACCGCGGCGGCTCAGAAGGAACTGCTGGGCCCCGGCATGGTGGCGGTCGCGGCACCCGTCGCTGTCGCCTTCGGACTTGGGGCTGCCGCCTGCGGAGGCTTTTTGTGCGGATCGATCTTGACGGGACAGCTGCTCGCGGTTTACATGGCAAACACCGGAGGACTCTGGGATAACGCGAAGAAGAAGATTGAAGACGGATTTTTGGGCGGCAAAGGAACCGATTGCCATAAGGCAGCGGTCATTGGCGATACTGTGGGCGATCCTTACAAAGACACGGCGGGTCCGTCGCTGAACCCGCTGATCAAAGTCATGAATCTGGTCGCCATCCTGATTGTGCCCTTTACGCTGCACGCTATGTCGGATATGTCGCGCGGCATTATTGTCGCCATTGCCGTTATCGTTCTGGTCGTAGCGGTGGCCCTCTCTCACCGCGGGGCGCTTGTTCTTCCTCCCGACTCCAAAAACTAAACTCTTTATGGCACTCCTGCCGATCGTGAAGTACGGCGATCCCGTTCTTCAAACCAAGACCGCGCAAGTCCCGCATTTCGATGATGCTCTTCGTGAAACCATCGAAACAATGTTTCGAACCATGTACGCGGCTCCGGGCATTGGCCTGGCGGCCAATCAAGTGGGGATATCTCAATGCTTCGCCGTGATCGATATTCGTCCAGGCGGCGAACGCAAGCCGTTAGTGATCATCAATCCGGTGATCGAAGAACGCTCGGGCGCCATCTTTGAAGACGAAGGATGTCTTTCTATTCCTGGTTTTGGCGCCAAGGTAAAGCGCGCGGCGAAAGTCCGCGTGCGCGCGCTGAATGAACATGGCCTACCCGTTGTGATTGAAGGCGATGGGCTCCTCGCCCGCTGCCTGCAGCACGAGATCGACCATTTGAACGGCAAGTTCTACATCGATCATCTGCATTGGTGGTCCAGGCTGAAAATAACCCGTGAAATCGGCAAACGCCGCAAACAAAACCTGTTCTGACTGTCATCAGCTACAATACGCCCATGTTGAAGACGTTATTTCTCGGTAATCCCGCGTTGGCCGTTCCCTTCTTGGCACGACTGCATGACAAGTCCAAAGTGGTTTCCGTGATCACGTCGCCCGACCAGCCGGCGGGGCGCGGCTATGAGCTTAAAGAGCCGGCCGTCAAAACCGCCGCGAAAAGCCTTTCGCTTCCGATCTGGCAGCCGGAGAAACTTAAAGATCCTGCCGTTTCAGAACAATTCAAAGCCCTCGGTGCCGATGTAGGGATCGTTGTCGCCTACGGCAAGCTGATTCCTAAAGCTATTCTCGACATCCCGAAGCATGGGTTCATCAATGTGCATTTTTCGCTTCTTCCAAAGTACCGCGGCGCGGCACCCATGCAGTGGGCACTTGTGAATGGAGAAAGGGAGACAGGCGTCTCACTTTTCTGGCTCGATGAAGGGATGGATACCGGGCCGATCTTCATTCAGAAGAAATTGGCGATTACTGATCAGGATGATTCCGCTTCTCTAAAGAACAAATTGGTGGCTCTCGGCGTTGAAGCACTTGAGGAATCGCTCGCACGGATCGGATCTGGCAAGATCGATCGAATACCGCAAACGGGTAGTGGCAGCATGGCGCCCCTGCTAAAAAAGGAAAATGGGCTGATCGATTGGTCCAAACCGGCGCAAACGATCATGAATCAGATCCGAGGACTCACCCCCTGGCCCGGGGTGTATATGCTGGGACTCAAAGTACTCAAAGCCAAGGTGGTTGAGGCAGGTGGAAAAGGGGAATCCGGGTCGGTCATTACCCTTGTGACCGGAGAAGGCCCCGTGGTAAAATGTGGCTCGGACGCCCTCCTCTTGTTGGAAATTCAACCCGATGGCAAAAAGGCGATGAACGCGTGGAGCTGGTGGCAAGGCGCGCGTTTAAAAGTAGGCGAAAAGTTAAGGTGATTTTATGAATGTACTCAAAACGTTTTTACTCATGCTGGGCATGTTCGCGATCTTCCTCTTTATTGGGCGCGCGATCGGCGGCCAACAGGGCATGATCTATGCCTTTGGCGCGGCCTGCGTTATGAATTTCTTTTCTTACTGGTTTTCGGACAAGATCGTGCTGGCCATGTACGGCGCTAAACCACTCAAGGACACGGATGATACAGGACTCGTGAGAACTGTCCGTCGGCTAGCTCAGAAAGCCAATATCCCGATGCCCAGGGTTTACCTCATTAATTCTTCTGTACCCAACGCCTTTGCCACCGGCCGAAATCCACGGCATGCCGCTGTGGCGGCAACCTCCGGCATCGTTGACATGCTCTCCGAGCGTGAACTTGAAGGCGTCTTGGGGCACGAACTCTCGCACGTCATTCATCGCGACATTTTGATTTCAACGATTGCTGCCACGATGGCCGGAGCCATCATGTTCCTACGGCAGATGGCGTGGTGGGGATCTGTCGCCGGAGGTATGAATCGGGACCGCGATGAACGCGGCGGCGGGCTTGAACTTCTTATCGCTATGGTGGTAGCGCCGCTTGCGGCGATGCTCATCCAGATGGCGATCTCGCGGGGCCGCGAGTATGACGCCGACAAAGGCGGAGCAGCGCTCACGGGCGATCCGCTCAGTCTGGCCAGCGCCTTGGCCAAGATATCCGTTGGCAATGCCCATGCGCGTGTACCGCTCACGAATAATCCAGCGACGGCACATCTTTTCATCTGCAGCCCGCTGCGCGGAGACGGCATCATGTCTCTTTTTTCTACACATCCATCTACAGCCGAGCGCATCAAGCGCTTAGAAAGTATGGCTGGGGCCTCTTCGTCGACTCAGACGCCACAGCTGATCCGCTAATCTGTCTACTACCGCTCACCGTAAGACGTTTCTCGACGTTCCGTCTGATTCCTTCCTGACGTTCCTTACGGAGCAGAAGCAGGGGATCTTCCGTATTAAGCAGATTTATGACTGGTTCTTCCGGCGCGGCGCGCAGACGTTCGAAGACATGTCGGATCTGCCGTCCTCGCTGCGCGCCGCGCTCGAAGCCAAATACATCCTTCACCCCCTGCGCATCCGCCGCAAAGAAGAATCGAAGCTCGACGGCACGATTCGTTATTACTTTGAGGCCCATGACCATGCCACCGTGTCCACCGTGTTTCTGCCGGAAGGCGAGCGCTTATCCCTTTGTCTCTCTACACAAGTAGGATGCGCCTACCGCTGTCAGTTCTGCGCTTCCGGCCTTGTGCCGTTCAAGCGGCAGTTAAGCGCAGCCGAGATCATCGACCAAATCCTTTTGATCGCCAACGATGCCGGCCGGAAACCCACCAACCTTCTGTTCATGGGGATGGGCGAGCCACTCGCCAATTACACGCAGGTCGTGCAGTCGATTCGCTGGATGACGAACCCCCTGGGACTAGGCATGGGACCTTCACGCATTGCCCTTTCCACCTCCGGACTGATTCCACAGATCCTTAAACTCATTGAAGATCAGATCAAAGTAAAACTCGCGATTTCGCTCCATGCTGTCCGCGATGATGTGCGTCTCAAGATCATGCCTGTATCGGGAAAGTTTGGCGTGCGTCAGCTCATCAAAGCGGCCAAGCAGTATGCGCTCAAAACAAAAGCGCCGGTCATGTTTGAGTACATCCTTCTGGATCAGGTGAACGATTTCGAGATGGACGCCAATCGCCTGGCCTATCTCGTGAAAGGCTTTCCTCACGTGGTGAATCTTATTCCTTACAACCCCGTACCGGGGTTGCCTTACACGCGCCCGCCAGCGTACTCCGTCATTCGCTTCCAAAATTGGCTGCGGGAGCGCGGCGTTCCTGTCTACATCCGCCGCCCCAAAGGCCTCGATATCGGCTCCGCCTGCGGTCAGCTGGGCGCTGCACGCGCTAACGTATAATACGCATCGTGAAACCCAAAATCCTTCCTACGCTCGGGATTGTCACGGCTTTGATCGTGGCCTATGTTGCCTTTGACTGGGCGGTCGGAGCCGTCATACACAGTCGCAAAGTCGTAGCGGTCCCTGACATCTCTTCCAAATCCGTCCACGATGCGCTGAACCTCCTCGGACCGCTCGGCTTAGGTCTGGAAAAAGAAGGGGAACAGTTCGATAAACGTTATCCAGCCGGTGCTATCGTTCACCAGACGCCTGCCGCCGGTATGCAGGTGCGTGAAGGCCGCATCATTCGCGTGACTTTGAGCCAGGGCGGCGAAACACTTTTTGTGCCGAATCTTGCTGGCCAGCCATTACGGCATGCGCAGACTGCGCTGCAAAATATGGGACTCAGTATTGGCGAGATGGAGCGTCGTCCGTCCATTAAATTTAACAAGGATCTCATCATGCTGTCCGACCCTCCCTCTGGCGCCATTGTGGCGAAGAACGGTCTCGTCAACCTCGTCATTTCCAACGGCCCACCGGATGGTGATGTCCTGCTCATGCCGGACTTCATCGGCGAAAAGTCCGCGAAGGCAGAGGCGTGGGCGCAGGAACATGCGCTGCCTGTCTCGATCAAAGAAGAAAGCGATATCAGCAAGAAGGACGGCGAAATCCTCGTGCAGTCGCCCATCGGCGATCTGCCGGTGAAACCGGGGGATCTCCTGACGATCGTTGTCAATCGTCCCGGTCCGGAAGGTTCCGATTCCGGCGAAGGCATCCGCGTGTATTATGAAGTGCCGCAAGGCGCAAACGATCGGGACGTACGAATTTCACTTGTGGACGAGTCCGGCGAGCGCGAAGTGTTCCGCAAGTCGCAATCGCCCGGCTCGAAAGTCGACATTCGCGTTCAGCCGAAAGGTCATGCGCGCGTTCGCATTTTCGTCAATGGTGTGGTCGTGCAGGAAAAGACGCTGCTATGACCGTCTCTCTCAAGCGGCGCATTGTGCCTTCGGCACTTTCCGCCAATTTTGCGCAGCTTTCACGGGATATCAATCTCATCCAAAAAGCCGGCGCCGAATCCGTGCAGATCGATGTCATGGACGGCCACTTCGTGCCGAATATCACGGTGGGTCCGGTCGTGATCGAAGCTCTCCGCAAAGAGACTTCCATATTTCTGGATGTTCACCTCATGATCGAAAATCCTTTGAAGTATGTGGAAGTTTTCGCCAGGGCCGGATCGAATCTGCTCACGCTTCATTTCGAAGCGTGCTCCAATGCCAAAGAAGCTATTCAAGTCGTCAAGAAACTAGGTGTCCAGGTAGGCATGGCCATCCGTCCCAAGACTCAGGCCGATGTGCTATTCCCCTTGTTAGATCAACTCGATTACGCACTCGTGATGACCGTCGAGCCGGGCTTTGGGGGGCAGGTGTTCATGCCGGAAATGCTGGAAAAGGTTAAAGCCCTTCGCGCCCGACTCGATAAGAGCGGCAAGCCCTGTGAGCTGCAGGTGGACGGCGGAATCAATTTGAAGACAGCTCGTTCCTCCGCCGAAGCAGGTGCGACGTCGCTGGTGGCTGGGAGTGCTGTTTTTGGCGCCAAAGACCCTGCTCAAGCGTTTAAAGAAATACAAAAACTGGTACAATGATGCCCCTATGGTAAGACTACGTTTTCAACGAGAAGGCAAGCCCGGGCAAGCGCATTACCGCCTGGTCGCCATCGATCGCGCGGCCAAACGTGACGGCCGTCCTGTCGAAACGCTGGGGTATTACAACCCACGTCTCGAAAAAGATAAGCTCACGATTAACGAAGTTCGGGTCAAGCACTGGTACTCAAAGGGCGCCATTCCAAGTGACACCGTCAGAACGTTACTTGCCCGCTCTGGTGCCTGGCAGCGGATCGCCTCCTAGAATTCAACCCAAACAAGAACATCTGAAACGCCTGGATATAGTCACTTTATTTCCAGCGATGTTCGATGGGCCGATGACGGAGAGCCTTCTGGGCCGAGCCACTGCGCGAGGCCTTGTGGACCTGAAGATCCACAACCTTCGTGATTGGTCAGACGACCGCCACAAGAAAGTCGATGACCGGCCTTACGGTGGCGGGCCTGGTATGGTGATCCAGGCAGAACCGATTTCGAATGCGCTGAAAAGTATACGGGCTGCAGGCGCAAAAGTTTTTAAGAAGCAAAAGCCGTTCGTTCTTTTTATGTCGCCGCAGGGAAAAGTGCTGACGCAAACGTCAGCCCAGCGGCTCTCTCAAAAACCCTGGGTCGTGCTCCTGTGCGGGCATTACGAAGGAATCGATGAGCGGGCCATGGCATTCGTCGATGAAGAAATCTCGATCGGCGATTACGTTCTGACCGGCGGCGAAATCCCGGCGATGGTGGTGGCCGATACCGTGCTCCGCCTTGTACCGGGAGTCGTCAAAGAAGCCGGTTCGCTGCAGGAGGAGTCTTTCCAGAACGGAAGCCTCGATTATCCGCACTACACGCGGCCCGCGGTCTGGAACGGTAAGAAAGTGCCCGACATCCTGCGATCGGGCGATCACGCGGCGATCAGCGCATGGCGTAAGAGGCAGGCAGACGCAGTCACGAAAAAGAAGCGACCCGATTTAGTCCGAGCTGCCATAAGGAGAAAGTCATGAAAGTCACGATCGATCAAGTTGAACAGTCCCTTTTAAGAAAACTTCCCACGTTTCGCGTAGGCGATCACGTCCGCGTAACGATCAAAATCGTGGAAGGCGAAAGCGAGCGCCTTCAGGCTTTTGAAGGCACGGTCATCCGCCAGCGCGGTCATGGCCTTTCCGCCATGTTCACGGTACGCAAGATCTCCTTCGGTGTTGGCGTCGAAAGAACGCTTCCGCTTCACTCACCGCGTATCGAAAAACTTGAAGTTCTCCGCTCAGGGCATGTTCGCCGCGCCAAGCTTTACTTCTTGAGAAAACGCACGGGCAAAGCCGCGCGACTCGATGAAAAGGCCGATCGACGTGACGATAGTGTGTCTGCCGTTGCCGCCCAGGCCGCCAAGGTGCAGCTTTCCGCCACAGCACCTGCTCCGGCCGTTCGCCCCTGAGCCGTGCCGGTCCGCCGAAAAAAACGGCGATCCTCCAGGCTCTTCCAGTTCGATAAATCCTACTTAGCCCAATACGGCGTTCTCGCCGGCGTTGATGAAGCCGGTTGCGGCCCTCTCGCAGGCCCTGTGGTTGCTGCTGCCGTTATCCTTCCTGCTTCCTGGCGACATCCTAAGCTCGCTGACAGTAAACTCATCTCCGCTGACGTTCGCCGTTCCATTTTTAAGATCCTCGAGAAGTGCGCGCTCGCGATTGGCGTGGGCATCGTTGAGGCCGACGAAATCGACCGCATCAATATTCGCCGCGCGGGTTTTGCAGCCATGCGCCTGGCGATCTCTCGCCTGGCAACCACTCCCGTACATGCCTTAATCGATGGTTTTCGCATCCCTGATTGCGAAATGCCGCATACGCCTATCGTTCAAGGCGACAATAAAAGTGCGCATATCGCCGCCGCTTCGATCATCGCGAAAGTCACGCGCGATGCCATCATGGAGCAGTGGGATGATGAATATCCCGTCTACGGATTTCGCCGTCACAAAGGGTATGGAACGAAAGAGCATTTAGCGGCTCTTCTGCGCCACGGCCCCTCTCCCATCCACCGCAAGTCCTTCGCCCCTGTCCTGGCTTCAAGTCTCTCCGAGCCCGTCCTCACTAGCGAATAAAAAGCCGTCTTCTGCATCTAAGGGATATGGACACCTTATCCTTTGGAAGCTGGGGGGAAGAGTTCGCGGCAAACTTCCTGCAGCAAAGCGGCTTAATTCTCATCGATAAACACTTTCGCCAGAAATGGGGAGAGATCGATCTAATCTGCAAAGACAAAGAGACCTGGGTGTTCGTCGAAGTGAAGTCGAGGACCAGAGCCAGCCAGCCGAGCGCGCTGGACGCCATCACTGGGATGAAGCGCCAGCGCCTTGCGAAGGCCGCTATGAGCTACATGAAAATGAAGCGCTTAGAGGGGGAATCCATGCGATTTGACGTCGTTGCTATTGAAGAAGGGCGAATCCGCTGGATCCCTGACGCTTTCGAATCCCCATTTCGCTCTACCTATTAAAGGAAGAAAAACCCATGCCTATCGCCAAAGTAGATTCCTTGTGCCTGTCCGGTGTAGAAGCCGCTCTTGTTCAAGTGGAGGTGAGTCTCGCCAAGGGACTGCCGTCTTTTTCGATCGTAGGTCTTCCGGATGCTGCGATCCGCGAGGCCAAAGACCGTGTGGTCGCTGCCATTAGAAATTCTGGATTTAAATTTCCTTCGCGACGCGTGACGGTCAATCTCGCCCCCGCCGATGTCCGAAAAGAAGGGGCGAGCTTCGATCTGGCCATTGCCGTCGGTATCCTGACGGCTTCGGAAGCCATTCAGCCCAAACGCTGGCCACGGTGTTATTGGCTCGGCGAGCTTGCGCTCGACGGCGCGCTTCGACCCGTTCGAGGCGCTCTTTCTATGGGGAGAAGTCTTGCGAGGCGTCGTGGTGCGGCGCTGGCACTCCCCCAGGGGAATCTACAAGAAGTCTCTTGTTTGCCGGAGCTCAAACTATTTCCATTTAAATGTTTGAAAGACGTTTCCCATTGGCTCGTCGCAGAAGGAGTTCCTGAAGCGGCTCATCAGAATCTTGTCTGGGCGCCGGACGAACCGCCACCCGCGATCGACATGGCCGACATCAAAGGGCAGGCGGTCGCCAAGCGTGCACTTGAAATTTCGGCTGCCGGGCGACATCACATGCTGATGATGGGGACACCGGGGACGGGAAAGTCCATGCTGGCTCAAGCCATGCCGGGCATCCTGCCGTCGTGGACTCTCTCTGAGGCGCTGGATGCGACTCAAGTGCATTCGGCAGCCGGCGAGCTCATGGGCGAAGGGTTACTTCCTTTGCGCCCCTTTCGAAGTCCCCACCATACCGTCTCAACCGCTGCGCTCCTGGGAGGTGGAGACATTCCCACACCAGGCGAAATCTCACTCGCGCATCGCGGCGTTCTCTTTATGGACGAGCTTCCAGAGTTCAAACGAGAGGCATTGGAAGCTCTGCGTCAGCCGCTGGAGCAGGGCATGATTCACATCCAACGGGTTCGCGGGCGCATGAAATTTCCCGCTGACGTACTTATGATCGGCGCCATGAACCCCTGCCCCTGCGGTTATCAGGGACATCCGAAAAGAGAATGCGAGTGCACCCCCTATCGTATTCAGCGGTACAGAAACAAGGTCTCGGGGCCCGTTCTCGACCGCGTGGACATCCAGGTCGAACTCCCGGCGCTTAAACTGGAAGAACTTTTTCAGACGTCCAGGGGTTGTGAATCTTCAGCTCAGGTTCGTGAACGCGTACAAAAAGCACGCCGCATTCAGGACAAAAGGTACGAGCACTTTCGCGGCCGCCCACGTGACAATGCACATCTTCTTCCTAAAGAACTCTCACGCTATTGCGCCCTTTCTTCCGACGGTGAAGCTATTTTGAAAGCCGCTGTTGAACAATTAGGTTTGTCAGCCAGGGCCTTTGACAGGATTAAGAAAGTCGCCCGAACGATTGCAGATCTCGAAGGGTGCGCGAGCATCGAAGCACGGCACATCGCGGAAGTGATCCAGTATCGGTGCTTGGACCGCAAAAATATTTACTAGTTGACAAAGAGGAGGTGATCGGTTATGAATAGCGAGCTTCGGGGAACAATTCGCTGCGTTCGCGCAAGCGACCAGGATTTTCCAGAAGCTTTACGCCACATTCCGGATGCACCGCTCGCGCTGTATGTAAAAGGTCACTGGCCTTTGCCCGAAAGTGTCTTAAAAATTGGGGTGGTAGGTTCCAGACGTGCCACACCCTACGGGTTGGATTCAGCCTCAAGGATATCAGGTGATCTCGCTCAACGAGGGGTGATGATCGTGAGCGGCCTTGCGATCGGTATTGATGCCAGCGCGCATCGTGCGTGCCTAAGAGAAGATGGTTTCACCGTAGCGGTGCTGGGCAATGGATTTGCGCATACGTACCCAAGAGAAAATGCAGGCCTGTACGCTGAAATTGCTGAAAAGGGGACGATCATTACCGAATTTTCTCATGACATACCGCCCAAGTCAGAAAACTTTCCCCAAAGAAACCGGATTATTTCAGGTTTATCACGCGGCGTTGTGGTCGTAGAAGCAGGCGAAGTTTCCGGCGCTCTCATCACCGCGCGCTATGCCGCTGTACAGGGACGTGACGTTTTTGCGGTCCCCGGAAGCACGTTTCACTGGCAAAGCAAGGGGTGTCATCGCCTTATTAAGGAAGGCGCGAGACTCGTGGAATCGGCCCAGGATGTACTGGAAGAATACGGCGTCCATCAGCCCGGCGCCGCCACACCGAGACGGGAAATCCAAGGACTTTCGAAGCAGGAGCAAGAACTATTTTCACAGCTGAATTCCGTGCCCCTTTCCGTCGATGAATTAGTGGAGCTCACCGGCCAGAGAGTTGATCGTTTGGCTGAAGTCCTGCTATCTTTGGAACTTAAAGGATTGATTATGAGCATGCCCGGACATCGATATGCCGCCCGCAACTAAGAAAAAAGCCGTAAAAAAGGCGGCTGTTAAAGCCGACAGCCCGACCCCCAAGAAAAAGGGGGGGAGGTCACTGGTCATCGTAGAGTCCCCCACTAAACAGAAGACCATCGCGCGTTTTCTGGGAAGCGGCTATACGATCATTGCGACCCTCGGACATATCCGCGATCTGCCTTCGCGCTCGATTGGCGTGGACGAAGCGAATGACTTTGAGCCGCAATACGTCATCCTTCCCAAAGCCAAGAAAGTCATTCCCAGCCTGAAGGAGGCCGTGAAAGGTGTCGAGCGAGTGTACCTGGCTACAGACTTTGACCGGGAAGGCGAGGCCATCGCCTGGCATGTGGCGGAAGTCCTCAAAATCCCCAAGGACCGGATGTCGCGCATCACCTTTCACGAAATTACCCCTTCGGCCATTCAAGAGTCCCTAGCCCATCCCCGTGAAGTCGATATGACTCTGGTGCACGCACAGCAAGCCAGACGCGTGCTGGACAGAATCGTGGGCTACAAACTATCGCCGCTCCTCTGGGAAAAAGTCCGCAAAGGACTTTCCGCCGGCCGCGTTCAGTCCGTAGCGCTGCGGCTTCTCGTAGAAAGGGAACGCGAAATCGCCGCTTTCAAATCTCAGGGTTATTGGAGCATCGAAGCCAAACTCAAAAAAGGCAGCGGCAACGAATTTTCAGCCAGCTTGATCGAGATCGGTGGAGAGAAAATCGAAAAGACTTCAGTGTCCAAGCTCTTTGCCGATGACTACCGCGTTTCGACCACATCCCTCATCAGTGAAAAACAGGTGATTTCGCTCGTCGACCGTCTGAAAAAGGCGATCTACAAAGTCCAGGAAATCATCCGCAAAGAAGCGCACCGCTCGCCTGCACCGCCCTTTATGACGGCAACGCTTCAGCAGGACGCTTCGCGTCGCCTGGGTTTTTCGGCCGTGAAGACCATGGTCATTGCTCAACAGCTTTACGAGGGTATCGATCTCGGCAGCGAAGGGTCTACCGGCCTTATCACGTACATGAGAACCGATTCCTTGAATGTGGCAGTGACCGCGCGCGAAGAAGCCAAGAAATTTATAAAGACCAAATACGGCGCCAATTTTCTACCCACGGTGCCTAGAACCTATAAGAGCAAGTCAAAAGGCGCCCAGGAAGCGCATGAAGCGGTCCGCCCGACATCGGTGGAACGCACTCCGGAATCACTCAAGGGTTCCGT
>JANLWZ010000292.1:0-1581 GCA_031364865.1 Elusimicrobiota bacterium | reverse complement strand
AGACTCATCACGGTCGGGAAGGAAAAGTTCTTCTTCGCGCTTGGCTAAAGAGGCCATCGCGGGGATACGTGAGGATTCGAGAACCTTCCGAATGGCATTCTGCGCCGCGCTCAATTGTCCTTTGCCGCCATCAATGAGGATGAGATCAGGAAGTCTTCTCCCCTCATCGCGCAAACGGCGGTATCTCCGGCCCACCACTTCGCCCATGCTGGCGAAGTCATCGATACCCGTAACTGTTTTGATTTTGAATTTGCGGTAATCGGATTTGAAAGGTGAGCCGCGTTCAAAGACCACCAGCGACGCCACCGTTTCGGTTCCCTGAAAATGAGAAATGTCGAAGCATTCAATGCGGACGGGCGGCCGCTTCAAAAAGAGCGCGCGCTGCAGCTCCGTGATGCCTCGGGAGCGATCAATGCGTTCCCCCAGGTCTTCCAGATCGATCTGTCGCACCGAAACTCGTTCCGCCATGTGCTCGAGTGCGGCGACATTGTCGCGAAGCGTGGCGGCTTTTTCATATTCCTGCGCTTTTGAAGCAGTCTGCAGGTCTGCTTTCCATACGTCGATCAATGACTTGTAATTTCCCTTAAAGAAAAGTTCGGCTTCTTTAGCGATATGACGATAGTTGTCCTTACTGATACGTCCCACGCATGGTGCCGGACATTCTTTGGTGTGGTAATACAAACACTGTTTTGCTTTTTCTAAAGGCAGCGGTTTGGATTCGGAGAACTCGTAGTGGCATGGCCTGAGAGGAAACATGTGCTGCTTCCAGATATACCGAAGCAGATGCCGCAGTGGTGCGACAAACGGAAAAGGTCCAAAATATTTAGATCCATCACGCTTGATCTTCCGAGTGAGCATGAGGCGTGGATAGTCTTCCTGCCAGGTGATCTTCACATGCGGATAAGATTTGTCATCCTTCCACATTTGGTTGAAATACGGCTGCAGCTTCCGAATCAGCTTCTGCTCGATGATGAGCGCTTCGCGTTCGCTTAAAGCTGGCACGTAATCAATCTGATGTATGGAAGCCACTAGCGCCGCAATTTTGGCGGTGTGGTTGGTGCGCTCCATAAAGTAAGAGGCCACGCGCTTGGCGAGATCGCCGGCTTTCCCTATGTAAAGGATGTTCCCATGGTGTCCGCGCATGAGATAGACGCCGGGCGTGTGAGGTATCGCTGATAAATCCATGTATGCATTATAAGGAAAGTCGGCTGACCAGAACGGCGGCTCACCGGAACATCGGCGAGAGGTACTCTTTATAAAAAGATACCACTCACCGCCTCTCTGGTTTGCCGCCCCTCCGGTGGGCCGACTCTCCGGTATGCCGCAGTTCTGGGTGTGTGTCTCTTAGGCGGCGCGGCGCAGTGACCGGTGGTTTGGCTGTGTGGCAGGAGTGGCGTTCTGCGCAGGTTGCAGCGTTTGGACCTGCCCCACATCCAGAATTTGTTCCGCTGCCAGCACCGTGGCGTCATACAGCACAGAAGTTTTGGAAATGTAATCACGGACGCTTAGCCGGCGCCGCATGATCTGAATCTTTGTTAGATAGCCCAACCAGAGTTCGTGGAGTTGAAGCGTCGCGGCTCG
>JANLWZ010000264.1:0-15279 GCA_031364865.1 Elusimicrobiota bacterium | reverse complement strand
GGTCGGCGGAAATCATCCAGCAGCTGCTGATCCGACGCATGAACGCGAATATCAAGTGCCTGAAGCGTCGCGCTCTGCCGGTTTTCGCTGGGATAGAAATAATAAAACCCATTCCCTTGTCCCGTGATGATCTCGCAACGGTAACTCCAGGCTTCCTGGCTGCTCGACTTTTCACAGTCTGCCATTTCCTTGCCGCCCCAGCGTTCATAGCTCACTTTATTCAGGCCCATATGGACAAGGCCTTTGAATTCACTAAGCAGTTCGCTGCGCTGAGAGACGGAGAGCGGTACGGAAGGATCCTGTGATTTCCTGCTGACGTCGAGAGGTGCGTAAGGCGCCCCTGCAGAGTTCAGCCGCATGTCGACCGCCGCGGCAGGCGCGGTCAGTCCAAAAAATGCGGCCAGCAAGGAGGCGGTTTTTATCATTCTTTATCTTTCGAAAGAAACGCTCCGATCACAAGTCCCACCAGAATGGAAAATCCGATCGCGCGGGCAGGGTGTTTTTTAATCGCTTTCTGGGCGTCATCCCAGATCTCTTCCCCTTGATCACGCAGATCATCTATGGTGTTCATGCCGTTCGCCCGAGCTTCGTCCCAGACTTCCTGACCGCGTTTACGGGCGGCAATTAAGGCATCTTCGCCTTTTTCGCGAGCAATTTCAGCTGCCTTGGCCATTTCTTTGCGGCCCTGATCCAAAAGCTCCTGAGCCCTGCCCATTGTGGCCTTCCAATCGTCGTGACCATTTTCGCGCATGTACGTCCTCCAGTTAATTTGTTAGGGGAGACTACGAATCCCCTTCCTTATGACACGCGAAGGGTCAAAAGTCAACACAGAATATTTGATATTCTCCAGACGTGAAACGCGCCTTCTGGCTCATCGGTTTAGTGGTCCTTGGGGGGGGTCTTTTTGCCTTTGCGGGCATCCTGCCGACCTCTGAGAACACCACTACGTTTGCCGTTCCCGGCCAGGAAGGCATGCATCGGGAGCTGATCCCGGCCAATATCACTATCGTCCATTGTTCCTATGAGCTGGATGTGGTGGCCCCGGGAACGACCTTCCGGTTTGACGTAGTAGGCTCCGGCTTTAACGACGCGTTCTATAAGATTATTTCCATGGATGCGGATGCCATGGACGTCACGATCAAAAACCTCACCCTGGTCACGGCCAATCAGATCCAGGGACAGATTGAAGTAGGCTCGGAAGCCACCACCCAGTACATCCGGCCCCTGGTCTACATCAAGAGCCTGCCCATCTTCCGCGCACCTGATCCTGTTGGGGTGGTCCGGCCGGGCGAAGTCCTGGATATCGAGCTAGTCTCCATCAACGAGTCCGGCCAATGGGGCAAATTCCGCGTGACCACCAACCTCAATGAAGCGCTGTATAAGAAGTTCCGGCTTGTGCCCACAGACTCCTCCCTGGAAATATCCAATGTGAAGCCGGCCTATCCCTTTTTTGTCAACGGGGTGATGATGATCGGACAGGGCCTCAAGCACGGCCAGTATGGCGTGATTGCCTATCTGGGCGATCGGGAGATTTATAAAGAAAGTCCCCTGGTGGATGTCGTAAAACCGAACGTGGGCAAGACGGGGACGATCGATAAGGTCTCTGCCGCGGATAAAGCCCACCGGCCGGGGGACATGGTAGACCTGATCATTACGGGCAGCGCCTTTCCGGCGGACATTGCGTCATCACTCTCGCTGAAAGTATCACCCCTGGCTATGCCCGAAGCCACCATCACCTATGTATCGGCAGGACTGCTTCAGGCTTCTATCAAAGTGCCTCCGCAAACGCAGGTGGGTATCTATGACGTTACCGTCCTCGGCAACAACAAAGTCCTCCACGAGCAGAAAGGCGTCTTCGGCATTGTGCCGCCCAACTGGCTGGGGTCTCTGAAAACGGTGGGCGCTCTAACGCCAGGGAAAAACGGGCAGATTTCTATTACGGGAAGAGACATCACGCATGCGTTTGTATCGCAGCTCCGGCTCAGGGCTGATGCGGATGGATTACAGCTTGGCGCGCTTCGCTGGCACAGCCCGACGGCGCTGGTGGCGGATGTGACGGTGGATGCGTCTACCGCTCCCGGCGATTACATCATTCACGTCTACGACAAAAACAAAGAGCTGAAGATCCCCCGCGGCAACATCATTAAAATCACGCCTTAAACCAGGGCGGCCATACCCGTCGTCGGATCGTCCGGATGATCTCTGCTCTTCGCACGGGTCCCCATCGTCGACTATCCAGACTGTCATCCCGCGCATCACCCAATACCCAAAACGAATCAGAATCCAGTTGCCAAGTTTTGTCGTCCGCGGTCTCGCCTGGAAGGCCTATCACTCTCTTTACGAATAGGGCTGCTGCTTTACGGATGAGGACGATGTCCCCGCGATGGATCGTGGATGGCGTGGAAGCCCAGTACCATTCTCCGGGCTTTACGGCAGGCATCATGCTGTGTCCGCGGATGCGGACGAACATGCGCTACTTCTTCGCGGCTGCGGCGGCGGCTTTGTGGAACATGTCGGCGATTTTCGCGACGGCAGTCTGGAGCTCTTCGGCTTTTGCGGCATCCACGTTCTGTTTGCAGAAGGAGATCAGCTTCGCCGTGTTCCAGAAGGTGTTGTGCAGATCGGGAAACATTTCGAGATGGTTGGGTTTGAAATAGTCCGTCCAGAGGATCAGGATTTCCGTTTTGCAGATGCGCGCGTGCTCTTCTTTGACGGAGACCATGCGTGTGATCGTGTTCTCAAAAGCGCGCTGTTCTTCGGGCTTCGCGGAAGCGCCAGGTACGGGGAGATCGATGATCTTTTTGGTCAGCGAGAGGACAGTTTTTGCCGCGACCTGCGCCGTGGAAGGGTCATAAACGCCGCAGGGAACGTCGCAATGAGCGTCCGCCGTTTTAAAAGAGAAGAATTCAGAAATTTGTTTAAGCATGGGTGAGGCCTCCTATTCGTTGATGTGATTCCATTATATACCTGATTTTAGTTCGCGCTCAGCTGTCTTCACGATGATCGCCAGCATCGCCTGAGTGCGTCGTAAATCCTCTACGTTCAGCCCTGCAGGCGGCGAAAACGTCAACCAGCCCTTGGTGGCATGGAGGCCGGCGTCCATCTGAAGCATATCGAAAAGGGCGTCACAGCCTTCTTTCACGGCGTCGACTTTAAACGCGCACGGCGGGTTGGACTGAATGACCCAGTCCTCGTCCAGGCGATCGTCGCCGGTCATGTAGAGCGCAAAAAGGTCGGGGTCGAGCATGGTTGAAATAGACGTGCGCTTGCGGCACCAGAGATCTGCGCGGCAGGCGAGCTTCACCAGGGGGGTGCTTTCCGTCGGAGGAGGCGCATTTTTACGACCAAATAAACGAGTCAAAAAATACATGAAATCGCCCATATCTTAACAGATCATTACCCGCCTAGATCGCTCTTGAAATGCGTCCCCGTGTGGGGTAAGCCCAGAGGGCTATGAAACGTGCCTGGGTATTGATCATCGCAGGGCTGTTCACGGACAGTTCGCTAGAAGCAGTGAGAAACACCGCCTGTGGTACGACAGAGACCAAGGTCATTGAAGCGCAAGCGCGCTGTATGGATAAAGGCGGCGTCAGCATCGGCGAAAACATCGAAGGGGATGCGACTTATTCCTGCCTGCTCAACAAGGACGTTCAGAACCGCTGCGGACCGGACGGAAGTCTCACGCGTTTGCGGGCGTATCAGGATTGGCTGAAGAAATTGAAGGAATTTGAATCGACGTGCGTGACCGGCGGCGGCACATTTGCCTTCGGAGATCCTTATTTCACAGAGCCGTCCAGTGAGTCCTATTGCCGCCAGGCTGAACCCGAAATAACGTCCAATATGTTTGAGGACACCGTCTGCAACTTCAAGAGTGCCTGCCCCCCTGTAAAAGTCGCCTGCGAGTATTCCTGTTCTGAAACCCCTGTTGCCGCTTTGTATTGATTAAGCTGCGCGAGCGGAAGCTTTTCCTGCGTGTTTGGCGGGCTCTATCTCTTCGGCGATGAAGGATGCGCCGATGACCTGGCGGGTGGAATCGTAAATAGGGGCTACGTGGACAAAGGCTTGAATATGTCGGCCGTTTTTCGCTGCATGGAGGGTCTCAAACGGCAGGACTTTTTCCCCTTTGCGGATACGCATCAGCATCACCACCAGCCCGGCGCGCCCTTCTTCTGTGATCAGCATGTCGATCGAACGTCCCTTCACTTCCTCTGCGGAGTAGCCATAAATCCTCTGTGCGCCTTTGTTCCAGCTTAAGATTTTACCGTCCAGATTGTGGCTGATAATCGCATCTCCCGAGGATTCCACCAGAGACGCCAGGTGGTAGACCAGATTCTCGGACTTCGCCAGGACGTGGATGAGCCTGCCCACGGCCTGAGATAGCCTTCCCACTTCATCCGCCGCCCAAAAATCAGGGACACGCGAGACGTCGCCGGTGGCCGCGGCATCAACGCATTTGAGTATCTCATTCAAAGGGCCGACGATCGAGGCGCGCGTGCGCACATAACTGAAAAAAGCATGCAGGCCGAGAGCAAAGACCAGGAGAGTGATCAGCAGGGGTAATGCCAGATTTTTCTGCGCTGTAAAGCGGACCTGTTTTCCCGCAGCGATCGCTTTCTCCAGGGCTTCTTTGCGGTGCGTAAAGCGATCGAGCGCCTGCTGACTCTTCAGTTCTGCCTTCTCCAGTGCCCGGCTCTGATCGAGATAGAGGTCTACCTGACTGCGGGGCAACGCGGTTTTTCGGCTGAAACGCTGATTCGATTTGGACAGTGTCGTTTGAAGCGATTGTGTCGCAGAAGCCATTTCCCTGCGCGCAAAAGAAGTTTCCAGTTCTGCTTCCATGAGTTTGATAGACGCATCGCGGAGCGCCTGGTGCGCGTTATCGATATTCGCGGCTAAATCCTGTTTGCCTGATTTCTTTAACTGGGCGTTGAGTTCCTCTACATAAGCGCTGACCTGCTTGCCTTCGTCTCTGACCCGATCGAGGGCCCTGGCTTCGTGAGATTGCATATACGCGCAGACGGCCGCATAGACGGCCTGGATATGGATGCGCGTCTCCAGAACGTTGTCAGTGCCAGTGACAGCCTTTGGCGGACCGGAACGGGACTCCAGCCAGGACAAGGTGCCTATGGTCGCCAGGAGCACAAACGTTGCGGCCAGCGATAGCTGTGATTTTACGATCAGAGTTCGGTTTTTTTGGAGAGGAGTGCCCACACTCATACTTATCAACACTGGCGAGTACCTTCAACAAAAATTTACATTTCTTGGGATGTGTTGGTAAACGTATCTATTTGACAGTGGGATTAGAGCGTAAATTAATTCTCAACTAATTGATGAATGGCGGCCGCTAATGCGGGCGGGTCAACCGGCTTCGTAAGGACCATGTTGATCTCGTTCCTGGCAGTGCCGAGATCGAGGCCTTGCTCTCCGGTCATCAGAATGATCTTGATTGTGGGTAAGAGCTGCCGCAGCTCCCTTGCCAGCACTGCTCCTGTGGTGTCGCGCATGTTAAAGTCGAGAATGGCGATATGGACGGCATGCTTCTGCAGACGTTGCTTGGCTTCGGCTCCTGAGGAAGCCGTGAAGACTTGAAATCCTTCGGCGTCGAGAACATCTGAGGCAGTGTCCAGGATGTTGAGGTCGTCATCGACGAGCAGTACGGAGATGACCATGGCTAGCGATGCTTACGGTTGGGTGAGGAGCGTATGGCGCGCAGCGCCATCTCGGTGCCGGGGACTTTGTCCTGGCGCGCGCGTTGAAGGACGGGAATAGCAGGGCTCGCGCGCGGCCCCAGATGCATCAGCACGCGCGCGGCACGGCTTCTTACATCGATATCCTTATCTTCCGCGACGAGATGCATCATCGAGTACATGACATCGTCAGAAAAGAGTCCGGCCATGGCCAGCACGTTTTCCGCGCAGCGCGCCGAGTCTTCATTGCCTCTCAGGTCCCCAATCAGCAAAGAAATTGACACGCGGTCCGTAGCGCCGGATTCGATCAGCGTTTCGGCCGCCCGGCAGCGAACGCCGGGCGCTTCGTCTTTTTGAGCGTGAGCCACTTTTTGGAGAATATCGGGAGACATCTGTCCGCTCCGACGCAACGCCTCAAGCCCTAATTTGCGTATTTCAACATCTGGATCGCGGATCATCTTCAAGATGGACGATAGATTCCTGCTGCCGGGTGTCACGCTCCGCCTGAGGATTTGCGCCGCCACCAGACGCACGTCGACGGAATCCGCGCGCAGGGCCGCATTTAAGACGGAGTCTGGCTTCTCGTCGGGGATGTAGACCAAACGGAGCGCTCTGGCCAGACGCGAGCGCGTACGGGCATCTTTCTCCGTTTCCATCGCCAGCATCACGGCCCGAATAGTTTCCGGCGTTTTGACGCCCGCCATCGCGAGGACATTGGCTGCTTTCCGGCGCAGTTCGACGTGGCCGCTCGACAAGAGCTCTATCGTGGTGGGATAGACATCCGGAACGCCCGCCGCCAGAGCCGCAAGTGCTTCTTCGAAACAAACAGGCGTACTTTCCTGCCGGCCAAGGTAACCGATTAGGACGGGCATAGCCTCGCTGGCATCAGGCCCCATTTTGCCGACGGACAAAGCCGACTCGCAGCGGACAGAGTCACGGGGATCCTGGAGCGCGCGTAAGAGCGAAGGAAGTTGTTTTGCGTCCGGAGCGCCAATTTCCGAAAGCGCGACTCGCGCCGCCTGCGCCGCATCCTTTTCCCTGGCACTGACCGATTGCAGTAGAAAAGGGATCGCCTGCTGAGCCGATGGCCCGATCAGCGCCAGCGAGATCGCGGCCCACTTGATGATGAAGGGATCTTCCTGCTGCAGCGCGGGGATCAAGCGTGAAGCGACTTCGCGCTTTTTCTCTAAGTCAAAACCTAAAAGTTCCTGCTGGGCTTTTTTGCGTATGGGGTCGTTGCGCGAGACCAGTCTCTGCTCGATCGGCACGGTGTTACGAAAGAGAAAATCATTCCCGGCGATCACCCAGATGATCCCGAAAATAACGCCGACCTGCATCAGGGCAAAGAGGAAGAAGCGTTTAGAGAAAATGGAGGAGAGAGACATCAGGAGGCGTTATTCAGGGCGCGGGGCTTTGGCGACGCGCTCAATTTCGAAGGCATAAAGTTCTTTGCCAATGTAGCGCAGCACCAACTCGTCGTTGTAGCTGAGGTCTTCGATGCTGATCACTTTTCCCTCGGATAAGAAAACAGTTTTGGGGTCATACGTGAATTCCACGTTGAAGCCGCCCGCCACCGACAGACGGACGGTCCTGGGGTCATAATTCTTGGAAAGAAGTTTCCCGCGCATCTCGTTCAGGCCTATGCGCGGCACGGTCGGCGTGAGCACGCCGATTTTTTCTTCCTGGGGTAGAACCGACTCTTTCAGGGGAGTCTTCGGCGCATCTTCCGCCGGCGGATTCGATGGTTTTACGCCAGGAAGTGATTCGCGCTCCATTTTTTGTTCGGGCTTTTCGTTTTTGGGCTTCCATGTATCGGCCGCCGTGGAAGCCTCGTGCGCGGCCTTTTTATCCGTCTCGTGAGACGAATCTTCAATATCCGGCTGTGCCGCCTTGGTTGGCGCGGCAAAGGCCGGAACGGAGGAACCCAGAAATAGACTGCCGATGATGATCCACTGAGGCTTCATTTTGTTAGTTTATCAAGTGTTTCCAGTTTCTTTCCGCCGCAGAATCGAGAGAATACGTGCCCCCAGCTCGTGAGGGTCAAAAGGCTTAACAAGGTAATCGTCAGCGCCCGCCGAAAGCACTTCCACTTTCTCTTTCGGTTGTCCCTTCGCTGTGAGAAATAGAAAGGGAACGAGGTTATTTTCGCTGCGCAGCCGCCGACACAGCGACAGACCGTCGAGGCGCGGCATCACCACATCGCAGACAATGATATCCGGCGAAAAGTTCTTCAGCGCTTCATAAGCCGCCTGACCATCCATGGCGGTCTTCACCTCATAGCCTTGTGTGATCAGTCTGAGCTCAAGGAGTTCGATGATCATCGGGTCATCATCTACGAGAAGCATCTTAGGCTTGGTCTCGGGCACCGACATCAGTCGTCCTCCGGCGTAAATATTTTGGCGAGGTAAGCGCTTTCCTGCGCTGCGTCTTCTGGAAAGGACGTGATGGCATACGTCAGGGTCATTCCCAACGTCTGTAGTTTCCGAGCGAGTTCTTTGCGCGCCGTTTCCAGGATCTGTCCGGCAATGCGTTCCGCTTCTTTCTTGACCATGCTCTGCAATCCGACGTGCAGCGCGTCAACATCCCGTATCACAAGATCGCTCATGCGCCCGGTCTGCTTGCGGACCATATTCTCCAATTCGCACAAAAGACCGGACAGTGAGGCATTCTCTTTGGTGCCGTTCCCTGAAAATTTAAAATCAACCGTCGATAGGCTGCCTCCGCGCCTGGCCACGTCATGCAGCAGCCCACCGAGCTGTTCGAGGAACACGTCCTGCCCAGACTGCCGCGGCAGAGTAAAAAGGACGCGTGAGCCTTTCCCGGCCCCGGCGCTTTCCGCCCAGATACGCCCTTTATGGAGTTCGACAATGCCGCGGGAAATCGAAAGCCCGAGGCCTGTTCCTTTCTCGCCCGTGAACGCCACTTGCCCGAGCTGTTCAAACTTCACGAACATTTTTTCGAGGTCGTCTTTAGAGACGCCAATCCCGGTATCCATCACGGAGCAAAGCACCTCATGAGGCTGGCTGGCGATTTCGATTTGGATGTGCCCTTTTTCGGTGTACTTAAAAGAATTTCCGACGAGGTTGGTCAGGACCTGCACCAGGCGATCATGATCGGCATAAAGGGTCACGGGGCCGGCCGGCGTTGTGACGCGCAGGTCCATGCGCCGATCTTCGGCAACGGCCTGAAAGGCGCTCGCCACATCACGCACGATGGCATTCAGATCGAGCCGCTCCCGCCGGAGTGCGATTTTTCCTGCTTCGATCTTGGACATGTCCAGGAGATCATCGATCATCCGTCCCATGCGCTCGATTCCGGAGAGCGCAAGCGTAAGCGCGCGCTTCTGAGAGTCATTGATTTCGCCGCGCAAGCCTTCCGATACCTGCGAAATGCCTTCGCGGATGACGGTCATTGGCGTTCTCAGCTCATGCGAGACATTCGTCACAAATTCTTGGTGAAGGCTCTGCAAGCGCTTACGATCTTCAATATCGTGAAAAAAGAGACAGCCCAGTTCGCGCTGTCCAAACGTGAGGCGGTGCGTCAGGATATCGACCTGGAGGCTCGCGCCTGAGGCGGCCTGCAGTTGGAATTCGAAGGCGAATCGGTCGTTCTCTCGGAGTTCCTTCCAGAGTTCTTTCCAGAGCACAGGGACCATCTCGGGGGCGATGTAGAAAATATCCTGAGCGCCGAGCTGGGGGACGGAGTAACCGAGCATTCGCGAGGCGCTCTCGTTAGCAAAGAGGATGCGGCCCTCGGTATCCAGCCCCAGCACACCTTCCGACGTCTTCTCAGCGGCAAACATAGAAAGTGCGAGTTTTTCTTCCGCGGAAAGAGTCATCTAAGCTTTTGACCTTTTGTTCAGGAATAGTTTCGTCATCTGCATCAATTGTTTAGGATCCCACGGTTTCGTGATGTAGCCGTCGGCGCCGCAGTTTTTTCCATAGCTTTCCTGCACCGGCTGCGAACAGCCGGTCAGCATGATGATGGGAATGTCTTTCGTTCTCGGCTCCTGTTTGAGCATCCGGCAAAGCTCCCAGCCGTCGATCTTCGGGAGACGGATATCGAGAAAAATCAGGTCGGGCTTGCGCAGGGCTTTGAGCAGCCCTTCGTCGCCGTCCAGCGCTTCGGAGACGTCGTAGCCCGCTTTTGTAAAGCGGAAACGGAGCATCTCAAGCGCGTTGGGATCGTCCTCGATAAGCAATATTTTTGGCATCTTCCCCTATATAGGGTAGCCGCCGAAGAAATTCAAGGGTATTTATTTGCTGGCAGGCAGGTGCGAGGACTCGCGAGTGACTTGGAAATCATCGAAGGCGATGGCGGAATTCGCCAGGGAAGCAAAACCGACCTGGGCGCCTTTTTCAAGTCCTTTGATCTTTCCTCCAAGGAACAATTCCTTGTTGATCAGAAAAGTGAAGGTCTTTGGGGTGAAGATGACTTGGGCGGTGTGCCATTTCAAGGGCGTAATAATGGTATTGCGTGTCGCTAAAATTTTTCGCTTTCCTTTGGACACGCGTAAGAGTGAGCAGGCGTCATAGCGGGAGCTTACCTCCAGAGCGAAATAATTTTGAGGGTCCTCATAGTAGAAGAGAATGGCTATTGCCTGCTCGTCATCGAGCGATATGGTCCGGAAGCGCACAGAAATCTCGCCTTGCTCCAGAAGGACGCCTTTGAGGAGGAGCGCTGAGGCGCTGTCGTTCTGGCTGGATTCAGCGGATTGAACCAGCACGTTGGGTTTCGAGGGCGCATAGGAATCGTGTTGGACTTCCCATTTAGCCTCCGCGGGTACACCGATCGATACAGCGTCAAATTTTACAGGCGGAGCGCCCAGGGCGTCGAGATCGAAGTTGTAATGGGCAAAGGGCATGGGCTTCGCGTCTTTCGGAGCAGAATCTTCTTCGAGAAGCTGGTACATCCTGCACGGAGACGGGCTGGGGCACAGCAGAAGAACCAGGAAACTCAGGGCAGCGGCTGAAAGTTTAAGACGCTTTTTTACCATGCCAATAGTAGAAAGGGATGCAGGCGGCCATCATGCCGATGCCAGCCAAGGCCGAGGCCAGATCATGACGCAATTCATGGATCACCATCCATACGACGGTGATGATGAAAAGGAAAGGCAAGACAGGGTACCCCCACGCTTTGTAAGGCCGGCGAAGATCAGGCTGTGTTTTGCGCAGGTAATAAAGCGCGCTGACGGTGAGGCAGTTGATGATCAGGCTGGGGACCGTGACATAGTCATCGAGCAGCCGGTAGAAATGTTTGTGATCGATGCCGCCCCACAGAGCCAGCACAACGGCCCACACGGTCACAAAAATGATCGCGGCCGATGGCGTTTGAAATCGCGGATGAACTTTACCGAAAATGGGCATGAGGTCTCCGCGCTCGGCCATCGCAAAGGGGATGCGCGGCGCTGTCAGCAGTGTAGCGTTCAAGCACCCCAGGATCGAAAAAGCGATGAAGAAGGAGACGCCCTGCGCGATGGCCGGCGTAAACATTCGACCGGCTGCCTCCTTGGCAATCGCAACGACGCCGCGCATTTCTCCGGTCGGCATCGCATAAATGTACACGAGGTTCAGCAGGAGGTAGAGCGAAGCCGTCAGCAGCACGCCGCCCAACAGAGAAAGCGGAATGGTTCGCTCGGGATCTTTGACTTCACTACCCACGTAAACGGTCGCAT
The DNA here is from genome assembly GCA_031364865.1 of Elusimicrobiota bacterium. Lineage (GTDB taxonomy): Bacteria > Elusimicrobiota > Elusimicrobia > 2-01-FULL-59-12 > 2-01-FULL-59-12 > JANLWZ01. Next base: position 3,918 of record JANLWZ010000264.1, on the reverse strand, counting down.
TCCAACCGCTGTACGTGTACATGATGGGAATCAGCGCCATAGCGAGGCCGCCAGCGATCGAAGTGGCACCGGGCGCCGTGGCTTCCCACACCGGATGTATGTTGCCTAGGCTTCCATGCCCAAAAAATGTGCCGGCAGCAGCAAATCCGAGAATCGCGATGATTTTGAGGGATGTGATCGTATCGACAACACTGGCGCCAACTTTGACACCGATGTAGTTCAGTGCGCCAAACGTCAAAATCAGGCCTACAGAGGTGAGCTGGACCAGGAGAGGGTTTTGAATCCCTGCATATTTCGAAAAGCCAACGGCGAGGATCGCGATCGTTCCCGACTGGGTGATGAACGTCGCTGACCATCCGTAGAGAAAGCCCCAAAAAGGGCCATACGCTTCGCGCAAAAATTGATAGTTACCCCCCGCCCGTGGATAAGCGGCACCGAGTTCAGCGTAGGAGAGAGCGCCAGCCATCGCAAGCACGGCGCCCAAGACCCACGCCAGAAGAACCCATCCGCTCGACGGCAATAAATTGGAGATTCTGCCGGGAGTGGTGAAGATGCCGACTCCGATCATATTGCCAACCACAAGCATCGTGCAGGAAAAGAGGCCTAACGCCCTACGCAACTCGTAACTCAATGTTTACCCTCCGTTCACTTTTTCTTAACATTCCGAGGATACACTTGGCTCAGGTGATCCCCATGAACTTACTCGCAATCAGCGGACTGTGGATTGGCATCTGCCTCATGGTTCTCGGCTTCCTCGAGGCAAGCCACTACAACCGCCACAACTAATTTCAGGCCCTCCTAGACAAGAGAGGCGATCGTCCCTAATCTATGGGACGATCGCCTCTTTTATATTAAAACTAGCTTAATTTTTGTACTGAAAATAAAAAACCCGGCACTTATTGGCCGGGAAAGTGAGAAACTGGGGGTCTTTCAAAACTGAGTGACATTCAGAGTATACCAGACCTTGCTCTTATAAGCAAGGCCCATTTTAGGCCCAATTTTTTTCTCGCTGGGACTACTTTTTAAGTGGGAGCTCTTCTTGGTTGGGTTCGTCTTCTTCTTTGGCGAGAGGCGTGATGGCGGCGAGTTTGTCTTCTGATTCCTGGCGCACGAGACGAACGCCCTGAGCGTTACGGCCGATAATAGAGACTTCTTTGGCCGCCAGGCGAATGCTCATGCCTTTTTCAGTCATCAGCATGACATCATCCCCATCGTTGGCTTTGATGAGGCCGACCACGGGTCCGTTGCGATCCGTTGTCTTGATGTTGATGACGCCGTGACCGCCGCGCGACTGCAGGCGATACTCATCGATGTCGGTGCGCTTGCCGTAGCCGTGTTCGGTGGCAATTAAAATGGTGTCCTTGGCGCCGACCGCTTCCATACCGACCACGCGGTCGTCTTTTTGAAGCTTGATACCGCGCACGCCCATGCCGGCGCGGCCGATGGGACGAACTTCTTCTTCTTCGAAACGGATCGCAAGGCCTTCGCGGGTACCAATAATGATCTGGGATTTTCCGGAGGTGTGTTTGACGCCGATCAGACCGTCTTCGTCATCCAGCTTAATAGCGATAATGCCGCCGCGACGCGGGTTAGCAAATTCGGAAAGCGGAGTCTTCTTCACGGTGCCTTGCATCGTGCCCATAAAGAGGAAGGAATTTTTATTTTCCTCAGCCTCGAAATTATCGACAGGAATGGCGGCTGTTATTTTCTCTCCCTGCTCTGAAAGTTGGATGAAATTGGCGATGGATTTTCCTTTGGCGGCGCGGCCCGCTTCGGGGATTTCGTACACCCTGGTCCAATAAACGCGGCCTTTGTTCGTGAAAAGAAGCAGATAGGCGAGCGTGTTTGTCACAAAAAGCTGTTCGACGTAATCTTCTTCGCGCGTCGTCATGCCTGTGACGCCTTTGCCGCCTCGTCGCTGCGAGTGGTAGGACGTCACGGGCAGGCGCTTCACATAACCTGCATGCGAGAAGGTCACTACGACTTCTTCATGGGCGACCAGATCTTCGATCGCCATTTCTTCCGCGGCGGCCGTGATCTTCGTGCGACGCTCATCGCCGTACTTCTCTTTGAGTTCGGCGAGTTCGGTCTGGATGATGCTCAAGACCTTGCGCGAGTCTGCGAGGATGCCTTTTAAGCGTGCGATGGTCTTCAGGAGCTCTTCGTACTCATCTTCAATCTTTTTGCGTTCTAGGCCCGTTAGCTGCTGCAGGCGCATGTCCAGGATGGCCTGTGCCTGAATCCGGGACAGCTTGAAATTTTCCATTAAGCTTAAGCGTGCGGCATCCGTATCTTTGGATGAGCGGATGGTCTTGATGATCTTGTCGAGGTTGTCGAGCGCGATCTTTAAGCCTTCGAGGATGTGTGCGCGCGCTTCGGCTTTAGCGAGCTCGTATTTGGTGCGCTTCACGACCACTTCTTTGCGATGCTCCACGTACCAGTGGATCATCTCGCGCATCGAGAGCACTTTGGGCTTCCCGCTGACGAGCGCCAGCATGATGATTCCAAAAGAGGTCTGGAGCGCGGTGTGCTTGTAAAGCTGGTTGAGAACGATCTGCGCGTTACCTTCGCGTTTGATTTCGATCACGACGCGGATACCATCCCGGTCCGACTCATCACGGATATCGGAAATGTCTTCGATCTTCTTATCGCGGACAAGATCAGCAATCGATTCGATGAGGGAGGTCTTATTCACCTGATAGGGAATCTCATTGATGATGATGGCTTGTCGATTGCCGCGAATGTCTTCGATGTCAGTTTTGGCGCGGATAATGACCGAGCCGCGGCCTGTTTCAAAATAGTTTTTGATCCCCGCACGTCCCATGAGAAAGCCCGCGGTCGGAAAATCCGGGCCTTTGATGAGCTTCAGAAGTTCGGCGATCGTGATCTCAGGGTTTTCGATGTAAGCATTGATACCGTCACACACCTCAGAAAGGTTGTGAGGCGGCATGTTCGTCGCCATGCCTACCGCAATACCGGCTGACCCATTGACCAGAAGATTGGGGAGTTTCGCGGGGAGAACGAGCGGTTCCGTCATCGAACCGTCGTAGTTGGGTCCGAAAGCGACTGTGTCTTTGTCGATATCGCCTAAAACCTCATCGGCAATCCCATCGAGGCGGACCTCGGTGTAACGCATGGCCGCCGGGGGATCACCGTCGATCGATCCAAAATTACCTTGACCATCGACCATGGGATAGCGAAGCGAGAAGTCCTGCACCATACGCACCATCGCGTCATAGACCGCGGTATCGCCGTGCGGATGGAATTTACCGAGAACGTCTCCGACGACACGGGCGCTCTTCTTGTACGAGGAACGGTGCGTGAGGCCCATTTCTTTCATCGCAAAAAGGATTCTGCGGTGGACGGGCTTAAAGCCGTCGCGAACGTCCGGGAGCGCGCGTCCCACAATCACGCTCATCGCGTAATTGATGTACGACGACTTCATCTCGTCTTCAATATTACGAGGGATGACCCTGTCGTTAGGTTCGGGCGGTAATGTAGGTGCTTGCGCCATAATTAAATATCGAGATTTTCGACGTCCAGCGCGTGGCTTTCAATGAAAAGCCGGCGCGGTTCGACGCGATCGCCCATGAGGGTATTAAAGATCTGGTCCGCGAGAACGCCGTCATCCACTTTCACCTGCAGAAGCCTGCGGCTCTTGGGATCCATCGTGGTTTCCCAGAGCTGTGAAGGATTCATTTCACCCAAGCCTTTGTAGCGCTGGATGTAAGCTCCTTTGCGGCCGAAGTCTTTGATCGCGCCGAGCACGCCCTGCACGTCCATCAAATCTTTTTCCTCGCCGCCGCTTTTGGCCCGATAGAGCGGCACAGGCTCGTCTTTCTTGGTCGACGCGTCCTGCCCGAGTTCGAGGCCCACGCCCTTGAGCTTTTCAGCGATCTGGTCAATCTTGGGAAGCTC
>JANLWZ010000247.1:0-2919 GCA_031364865.1 Elusimicrobiota bacterium | reverse complement strand
GTTCGAGCGCGCAAAAACATATCTTCACGGCAGGCCCTTGAAGGCTTTGAAGTTACTTGAGAAGGCAAAAGTGAGATATCGCCTCGCCATCGAAGGCCTTGCGGAAGATTCAGATTTATTGCCCGCGGCACGGATGCGGCTTGGCGAGGTCGAACTGTTGATTGCGAATTTACAAAGACGAATTCGCACCGAGATAGCCCCAGCCGCACGTGCTCACCTGACTGACGAATTATTCGCAGACTTCGTTCGATCGCAAGCCCTCAAGCGTGAAATTACAGCCGAAGATGAGGTCCGGGAATGGCGAGCGCAGCACACATTCCAACAACGCGTCAGGAAAGGAAGAACAAATATTCATTCCTGGAACGATGTCGTTCAACAAGTAACGGGGACATACGGTCTAGATCATTGGCGGCGTGTGGTCGCTGATGCCGACGAAAGCGTTAAGACGATGCAGAACACACTTGCAGCGGAGCGGGTAGCACGCGGAGCTGTCGAAAGGGCTTTAAAACATTTGGAGGCTGCTGAACGGTTCCCTTCCGAGTGGGTAGCCGCTATTACCGAATTTAAGAGGGATCACGGAAACTTCACGCGCTGGGCGCATCAACTCCAAGTTCCCTATAAGCGATTGATGAATTTTATTCGAAAGTTACCGCATGAATCGGAATATTGGCCGATCATCATGGACAGTGAAATAGCCAAACATCGCTTTCCCGAACTAGTACGTACATACACACTGAAGCAGAATGTGGCACCATCGATCCGTGATGCGGTGGCGCGACTTCATGACGTTGGATGGCGCGACATGGACATCTTTCGGGCCTTCACTGATTTGCCGGACCTTTCGCCGCAAGATCCAAAAGCAAAGCGTCTCTACCACTTCCTAAGAGGAACAAAGAAGCTTCGGCTTTCCCTTGATGAGATGCGGACACTGCTCATGGCGATGCGACGTTTCGCTGCGGGTCGTTCCCCTGATCGACTTATTGCCGAACTGCTTCTTGAGGTCATTGAGCTCAAAATGACGCTGCGCAAGCACGGTAACACAGACGAGCTGGGTGAAACCCTACGCGCAAAGACAGGAATCCCGACGTTGACGATTTTACTGGGGCTTCGCCGAACAAAACCGGGAGACACGTGGGCAGCAGGCCGGCTCAGTCGCCGAAATAGGGAGCAATTGCTCGAAGCAGCTCAAGCGATTCAAAGACATCGGAAAGATCTGATTTCGACCGATCATAAGCGCCTGTTTATTGAGGCGGTCGCAGGGAAGGAAGCGATGATGGCGTTGGCTCGTGAACTTGAGGTAGGTCTGCCGTTAAGCCATCTTTTGACGGCCCTGTCTAGAACAGAGGTGACGACAAGAGACTCGCCTATCGAAGACCCAACATTCGATTCTCAACCCATGCCGCCAATAACGCCCGCAGATTCTCTCGACAAACGGCAATTGCTAGATGAGATTAACCGCAGGCAGGATGACCTCCTAAGGCTAACACCGTCACAGCTACTCCAACGGAGCCTCGAACTACGCAAACGGCGCATGTCGAGCTCTCCACTCAGCGAAGAGGACGTGATAGAGGGCCTTGCCCTATTCGCGGAGGCGGCGAACCGGACGCCTGGCGTGGGACAACCTACTCATGAACAGTTGTTGGCATCTGTCTGCATGCTTTTGGACGGGCCGGTTGCCCTGGAACAGCCTACTGGCGAAGGCAAAACCATGTCCATCGCCGGAGCCGCCTATGTGACGGCTTTGGAAGGATCAGGTGTGCAAGTGCATACCTTCAATCGCTATCTAGCGCGACGCGACGCTACGTGGTTGGGCAAAGCCTACCAGAAGCTCGGGTGCTCGGTCGGCGTCTTGAACGGTAATGGAAAGAATGATTATATGCCGCATCGACAGGCGCACAGAATGGACGTTACCTATGGCGACGCGGACGATTTCATCGGCGATTACCTTAAAGATGAATTGGAAGCGACACCTGATCGGCAACGACAGAGAAGCGAGCTTCCAGCGGCTATTTTTCTGGATGAAGCGGACCCGCGACTGCTCGATGAGGCCGAAGACCCGGTTATTCTGTCTTCGCCGTCAGAACAGCGGCTCTCGCCAGCGTACTTACGAGGCCTCTACCATCTGACCCTGGATCTGATCAAAGATGATGATTATTTGCTGAACCATTCACAAATGTCGGCGCAAATGACCGACAACGGGCGTATTAAACTCTTGAGCTCCGCTTTAGAACTGGGTTGGACAATGTCGGAAGAAGACCTGATTGAGCACACCCAGGAAGCGTTGGCGGCACGCTATCTATATGCCCGTGATGTCGATTATGTGATTCTCGGCGACAGAATCTTTCTGATCAATGAAACGACTCATCGATTGAAAGAGGGCGCCGTCTGGGAAGGTCAAACCAATAACTTTATCGCGATTAAAGAACGCAACCGCGGTAACACTATTCCGCTCATACCCACACCGCTGGCGCATAACCTGATCACCAAACAGGATTTATATGCCATGCGACGTTCGCGGCTGCGGGCCATCTCGGGAACGATGGCCGAAGCGGCCGGCGAATTGTGGGCTCATTACGGCTTGAAGGTTGTGGTCGTTCCGCGGACCAACCCCCCGCAAAGAATTGACCACGACTTGCGACTCTTTGCCACGAACATACAGAAGCGCAACGCGATAGAAACCAAGGTTAAAGAATTAAATCGTTCTGAATGGCCTGTGCTCACGATCTCTCCATCGATTGGGGCAGCGCAATATTTCACGGATGCACTTCGTCCCTTCATCCCCGGAGCCCGCCGTCTCAGCGTCTTCGAGGAGGCGGAGGAAGCCAAGATACTCGAGAGAGCGGGTGGACCCGGCGCCGTGACAAACGCGACGCTGATGGCGGGCAGGGGTACGGATATTCGTGGCCGTCTGGTCGTCAT
>JANLWZ010000274.1:0-2730 GCA_031364865.1 Elusimicrobiota bacterium | reverse complement strand
GGAGAGTACGAGACAAAGCGTTCGAGCGACCCAGAGGCGAGGTTTATTTCGGTCATCAGGGATCGACTCCTCCCGTTCATTGACACCCTTGGACAGTCAGTTACTTCCTATCTCACTCTTGAGCAGATTCCAACAGATGTTGTCTGGAGAAGTTGCAATGGGTGGAATTGGGGAAGAGCAAAGTCGCGGCCAGACACCGTTTACAATTGTTTTGGGACAATTGAGAGCGAGGTGCCGTACGCCGGGTCAATAACCGCTCATTCGTGGCGACCTGGGCGAAAATCGCTAATTGAGCTTCTGATTCACTCTCTCGCGCCATTCATGTGCATGTCGCTGAAGGACCACTTTTCCTTCGGCGACTCTCACGATGCGTCAACAATAGCTAGTAAGTACTTTGAGTATTGGTCTTCCTATGCGTTTCAAGGGCACGAAGTCGCAGACGCGAAGACAATTGGAAAGGAAATTCCTGCTGCGATCCGCAGAACTCTTGACGAACAAATCAAGAAGTGCGGCGATGAGAAGTTTTTCGGAATCGGTCAGTTATTCGGGTCACTTATTGCGGAAGTGGAGTCATTTTCGGACAGGACCCTCGATGACGACTTCGAGAAGAACGACGAGTACAGCAAGCTCTGGCATGCCGTTTATCCCGCCATTCATGGAGAAAATGCATACCGCCACGCGAGTCGTAAAGAGCAGCGTCCGCAAAAATACGAGCCGAGTAAAATCGGCCTCTTCGACTACGAAATAATTAGGAACAACCAATATGCGTCGAAATCCCTGGAAGACCTCACTCTTTCATTGACGGATAAGACTGAGCTTTGGTACGCGGAGCCTCGAACCGTCGCCAATCGCCTGCAAATGGATTGCTGGATCGCGGCAGGAGAGATTCTTGGGATATTGCGGGGAATCGACGGCGCTTCCGAGCTCTCCGACAAGTTCCTAGCAAGGGCGAATATCCAGGTTGCGGATTCACCAGACCGTATTGAGCAATGTTTGCGACTGGGGGAATGGAATCTATCGCAAAAATCCGGTGAAGAAGGATCTCCCGAGTCCGTAGTACGAGCAACCTCGCCCGCAATTGAGGCTCTAACGAAGCTGGTTTGGCCAAATGAAAATCTCGGGAAGGGAGAACTCCGCGTATTTTTCGATAGGAAGTTGGAGGAGCGGCTTGATGAACTGCACAAGCGATTTGCCTACCTCGCAAGGCTCCTCTATCTCAATTATCGCAATCCAGGACAACATGAATTGGGCAGCTTTCGTTGCTCCTATGAAGAAGCCCGCTTTTTTGTCGCGGGATTGAGGGCTTTACTGGATATTTATCGCCAGATCATGGTGAAGGGATGAGCAAGACAACAGATTCGCCCAGTAAGAGTTGATTTGAAATCGCGGGAGTAAAGGCTAATGACAAGCGACGAATTTCTTAAGATCGTGTCGCATGGGCTGTTCGATTTTTTGGAAAGCGAGGACGGGATTTCCGATCTCAGTAGCCGCAAAGAAAACGACTGGAGCCAAGCATTGGCGAGGTTTTTTCAAACGGCCGGTTACTTTCCCGCAATCCGCACGGAATGCGACCACGCCTATTTGGGAAATGGTGAGCGGTTCGACTTGTTGTTGACACTTCCGGGTAGTTTGTCTCTGTACCTTGAAGTGAAGGGCATCTGGAAGTCGTATTGGTGTGATCGAAGCAATCTCTCGAAGCACGAAAGCTATTTGTTCTCGCCGTTCAAGAGCCGTAAGTCTGCTCGATCAGCGGCGATGGACCTTGAGAAGTTGGCCCGCATCCTTCCGAAAGTGCCGGGGGATGTCTTGGCTTCGCAACTGATAATCGGTTCCGCTCGACCGAATCACAGTCTTGGCGTAGACCTCGATCTTTATGAATCGTTGACAAAGACAAATGAGTCTCCTTGGTCAAAAGCACAGAGATCCTGGCAGAATCATTCGTTTCCCGACTTCGATTATGACGCGCGGATGTACGTATGCGACAAACGTGGCCTTCAAAACTGGTGGAGCCAGCACGGCTCCTATTGGTAAAAAAGGCGTCCTCGGTCTGACCCTGATACCAAGGACACTTGAATGAAACTCGGCCTCATCACCGACATCCATGAGCACGTTGTTACGCTCCGGCGGGCGCTCGCGCATCTGGCCGAGCTGGGGGTCGGCAAAATCGTGATGATCGGGGACGTGGTGGAAATGGGGCGGCGGCTGGAAGCGACGTGTCAGTTGCTCGAGGATGCCCAGGTGATCGGGGTGTGGGGGAACCACGACTTCGGGCTTTGCAGCCAGCCCGAGACGAGCGTCTTCTCCCATATTTCGCCGCTGGTCCGCGCGTATATGGGGACGCTCCAGCCGCGGCTGGTGGTGGAAGAGTGCCATTTTTCGCACGTCGAGCCGTGGCTCGATCCGACGAAGCTCGAAGACCTTTGGCATTTCGCGGGGAAGCCCTCGGAGCCCGGCGACTTCAGCCGCATCTTCGCCGCCACTCCCCACCGGCTGATGTTCGCGGGGCACTACCACGCCTGGCAAGTCGTCACGCCGGAGCGGGTGCTCGACTGGCACGGCGAAACGCCCATCGCGCTGGCCCCCGGTCGCTATTTCGTCACCGTCGGGGCACTGTGCGAGGGTGACTACGGGGTGCTGGATACGGAGAACTCGGTGCTGACACCGCTGCGGGTGGGGTAGAAGCGGTGGGGCATGAACTGGACCCCAACGGGGTCTCCTAGCACAGCCCAG
>JANLWZ010000237.1:0-1658 GCA_031364865.1 Elusimicrobiota bacterium | reverse complement strand
CGCCTGCTTTCTGAACAATCTTTCCATGTCCTACTTGGGCGGCCTGCACAACCTCTGTCTCATTCCATTGTCTGCTGGGGCGAGCGTTGTCGTTGACGAACCGTACTCGGGAAAATCATCGCTTACTCTCTGGCACGATGTGCAGCGCTTTGAAATTTCGGTGATCTGGTCGCCACCTCCGCTCATGTCGCGGCTTGTGCACGACGTGAAGCTGATGGGTCCCAAGATCTATGAAGGAATGAACGCGCATGTGCGCGCTTTCCTCATTGGCATGTCGCCCGCACAGCTTCAGGACAAGACACAGTTCGAGGAGACATTCTCTATACCCGTCCTTGAGAACTATGCTCTGTCCGAAACGGGCTTTATCTCCACGGAAACCATTGGCAATCGCGGTATGCGCTGCGCCCACTCGGTTGGAACGTTGTTGCCCGACGTGCGCATCCAGTTGCGCCCCGTTGCCGAGAAAGACGGCCCTCATGAGATTTGGGTCCGCACGCCTCATATGTTTGACGGGTACCTCAAATCGGCCTCTGAAGCCGATGCCAAGGCGGACGATGATGGCTTCTTGAACACGGGTGATGTCGGTCACATAGATGGCAACGGCTTGCTCATTCTTGAAGGGCGTGTGCGTGACATCGTCAAACGCGGTGACCTGCTCATTCATCTGCGCGAGATCGAAGAGATCACAAGGAACCACGATGCCGTCTTCGATGTGAGCGCCAAAATGGTGCGGCATGCCATTCTGGGCGAAAGTTACGTTCTTTACTGCCAGCTGAAGCCCCATTCCATGGACACCAAGGTCGAGACGCTGCGAGCATGGTTGCACGGCTTGTTGTCTAGGGATAAATGGCCGGAAGAACTCTACATCGTGCAGGACATGCCGCGCACGAGCGTAGGAAAGATTCGAAAGCATGCGTTGAATTGAGGGGCCTCCTAAGCGATGAACGTAGAACCGATCAAGAGGCCTGAGAAGACTGAAACAGCCGGCTTGTCGCTTTCGCGGCGAGTGGAGGGCATTCCGGAAGCCCTTTCCATTTACATCAATCAACTCGTCTATGACATGCGCCGCAAAGGGCGGGATATCATAACGTTGTCACTTGGCGAGGCCTTCTTCCAGATTCCACTCTTTGATTTCGCCGCTCTTGATGCAGAAAAGTGCTATCATTATTCGGACAGCCAGGGCATCCCGGAACTCCGGCAGAAAATCGCCAAGTACTATGTTGAGCACTACGGCGCTCCTGTTCATCAAGATGAGATACTGATCAGCGCCGGATCAAAACCCATCATATTTCTTATCATGCAAGCGATCCTTGATCCTGGCATGGAGATATTGATCCACGAGCCAGCTTGGCTATCGTATCAGGAGCAAGCCCGTCTTGTCGATGCGGTGCCAAAGTTTATTCCACATGACGAAGCGATCGGATCGTTTGCCAAATATATAACGGCGAAGACGCGGCTTTTGGTGATCAACAATCCCAACAACCCGTCGGGCCGGGTCTACACGCGTGAGGAATTGCGGCTGATCTACGAGCAATGCCAGCGCGCAGGCGTGTTCCTTCTGGTAGATGAGGCTTACAGCGATTTTCTGATAGATGAAGAGTTTTGTTCTCTTGCCTCAGTCGCTCCGGATAAACGAGGTGCGATCATCGTCAATTCGC
>JANLWZ010000221.1:0-2808 GCA_031364865.1 Elusimicrobiota bacterium | reverse complement strand
CCGCCTCCCGCAGCGCCAGGAACAATGGCGCCTCCTTTAATCGGCATTTCCATCGCGACGGACAAGACACCAAAAGAATCTTTTTTCCGTACATCGGACAAATAGCGATAAATGCGGGATCTCACGGACCGTTCAATGAATGGGACTTTCGACAATTCCACACGGCCGTTACCCTGTGGCGTCGGCACCCATTCCCAGGGGTTATTGCTGCCTTTCGTGTGGCGGAACGTATATTCAAAATCACGTTCCACGGGCACCGTGAGCTGATACCAGCCCTTTTGACCCTTCACAGGTTTTGCGCGCTCGCTGTCTTGAATATTTTCTTTGGGCCACGAACCATGACGATTCGACCACAGCTCTACTCGATGGCCCTGGCTTCCTAAATAAACCTTCAGCGTGATCTTCTCACCTTTCTTTTTGACGGTAACGACACCTGATCCTGGGTTCATGGTCCCCGCGGAAAGGCTCTGCCTGGGTTCGGGGGCGAACGTCCCTTCGCCTAAGATCGGCTTAGGCCATTCGTTCTTCCAATGATCGAGATATTGGTTTAATAGCGGGTTGCCCGGATCGTGACGCTGCCAATCCAACAAACTGTACAGGGATGAGCTGATGGCTGACGACGTGTAATGGCTGCTGTTGATAAAGTGTAGAGAACCGACCTCCGGCATACTTTCGAAGATTCGACTCATGACATGCTTAATGTGCTCTTGCATGTCTTGCGACACTCCATCACGGAATTTCAGACTGACATCTGTATCGCTATCCACCGTGGCTTCACCGAGCGCGACGGAGCCCAACAAATTCACGCTTTCCACCATACCGTCGAAATGATCGAAATGCTGCCGCGCCATTCGGATCGTACCCAGGAGCGCCATGTGACGCGCGATACTGTCGACATTGCCCTTCCACGGCAGCGTTCGCACTTCGCGCATGGGCGAATTTCGTTCCGTCGGAGTTTCCGACATATCTTTGGAATAGGGGTGATTTTCGAGGACTAACGGCAAGCGGCGGATATTTTCAATGAGCTGAGCTTCCTCTATAGGTTTAGGAATACCTAGACCGCCGCCAATCCATGGAGTCATTGAGACATGGGTGGGATGTATGCCAAGCGCCGCGAAGAGAGCCCCCCACCCTAGTGACTGGATCCACTGGCGTCCCGTCACTCGGGTTGGCCATAGACCATGAACGAGAAGGGAATATTTCAACTCTGCCCAGAAGGCGCGGGTTTCTTTGAAGCGGGTGATGCCTTGTGCGCGCTGGCGAAGGTGCTCGTTTTCATGAGCCAAGATGAGTTCCTGGTCATAGGGGTCAAGATTAGACATCGCATCTTTATCGGCGTGGAGTTGGCCATTCAGTTCATAAGCCATAAATTTGCGGAACTCATTAATATCTTCGGGACCGGCCGTGGAGGGATCAAGCGTCTGGCGGAATTCAGGGATCAGATGATCCGGCCCACGGATCTTTCCTTGTGCCGCATCGCGCTTAGCGCGGTTCATGACAAAGGCCTGATGCAGGAACAAGCGCATGGCATATAAAGGAGGGAGAGCAAGTATCAACGCTACTCTCCAACTGAGGTCGCTCGAGCCCGAACTCTGAAAACCAGCATAGGCCAAAGCCAACGGCGCTAAAGTCACCACTGCACTGACAGCGGCAGCACCGAGAGTATTTCCGAAACTGATGGGTTGTTTGGTTATGGAGATTGCGGATAGTTTTTGATTGATCCCCTGGTGAAGCGATCGGATGCGGGTGGATACTTTGGACGTAAGTCCATAATGATCCTTATGAAATTCAAGTTTTTTCCATTCGTTTTCGAGCGTGCGATATTGGGTGTACCATTTCTCTTCGATAGAGGATTTAGACAAGTCGACTCCGCGGAGCAGCTCCTGTAATCTGTTCAAATGTTCCCTTTGTCGCAGGGTGATGATTTCAGAGCCGATGCGGTTTACACTCACACGAAGTTTCTCCGGCACTCGATCGAGCTTCGCATTCCCTGCAATCACGAGGTATTCGACCCACATTTCCTCGAGATTCAGATTCTGACCACTTTGAACGACTCTTGCTAATCTTGTAAATCGTTCGAAGTCCGACCACACAGGCTCAGCCGGCCTGGTACCCTTCGTTCCTGAGGGGACCTTCGGGGCAGGCGGCGGCGCAGAAGCAGCTGCGGGTTTTAATCTTTCTCTTGTTGTTTGAAGAGTTTCGCCATGGTTTTCCCCTCTGACTAGCTTGCGAATAAACCAGACCAAAATGAAGAACATAGATCCAAAAAGTAAACCGCTGATGATCCACACATCCATCGTCATGGCGGTTTGAATGTTTTCTGGCTGTTTCTTTCCTTTACCCTCCACCATCAGGTAGCCGCCGGAGAGCCCACGGACGGCGCGTTTGGCCGCTGCTGAGATATCGACGCGGCTTTCCGAAGAAGGAATCTCCTCCGGGACCCATTCCAATTCCACAACGTTTCCGTCCTTATCCACAGCAACGTTTCCATCCTTATTCACAGCGACGACAAAACTCTTCCCACTCGCTTTCCCGAGTGCTTTGGCGCGATAGAGCCCCTTTTTGTCCGCCCGCGAGAGGAAGTCTCTTGCGCTTTCGCCCTTTTTTGCTGCGGTCACTCCGATACTGACAGACACATGGATAGGCCTTTCCCTTTGCTTTTCCAGTTCCTGCACCTTCCGGCTGAATTGGACACGAATCTGATGTGCAAGAGCGGTTGCATCCTCTAGACCCATGCCAGGCAGAAGGACAATAAACTCATCGCCGCCTTGGCGTGCTGCGGTCCAACCTTCTCTCGGCTCGACCGCC
>JANLWZ010000265.1:0-17871 GCA_031364865.1 Elusimicrobiota bacterium | reverse complement strand
GGAAAGTTCGGGAAAATCCTTGATGGCACGGAAGTAAAGCGATACGGCGTCTAGACTTTCAGGCATTGGTGTACCTTATCCTTTAAAGAATCCGATCGCTCGTTCAATCGGGACTCAGGAAAAAATTTCGGGGCGGGGGGATTTGAACCCCCGACCTCTTGGTCCCGAACCAAGCGCGCTACCAGCTGCGCTACGCCCCGGTTGATCAAGCGAAAAGCGCGAGAATTTTATCATATTGACCGAATGAGACGGGAAATGTGGCGCGCCGCTTCCATCGCGGCATACGGACGCGCTATCGAGAGCGCCTGATCGGACATTTTCTTCAGGCGTCCTGGCTGGTGAAAGAGAGAGATAACCAGTTTTGAAACATCCTGCGGCTCTTCGGCCTGCTCGGCGACGCCCATTTTCAGGAGAAATCTGGCGTTGCGTTCTTCCTGTCCCGGAATGGGATGGACAATAATCATCGGCAGACCTTTGGCGAGCGATTCAGAAGAAGTGAGTCCCCCCGGTTTGGTCACGAGCAGATCCGCCGCGTCCATCAGAGTCGAGATCTGCTGAGTGAAGCCGAAGACTTTCACGTGCGGATTACGCGCATAGTTCTTTTGCAGCGAATGAAAAAGTTCACGATTAAGGCCCGTCAGCACAATGCATTGCACCGCGGCCGCCTGGAGTTGTTCCACCATTTCTTCCATCGGCCCTAAGCCCTGGCTTCCTCCCATGACCAATACCGTAGGTAATTTAGGATCCAGAGCCAGTCTTTTTCGCGCGCGCGGCTTCGGCGTTTGGCGAAGAAAATCGGGCGCGATCGGAATGCCCGTGACCACAATGCGTGAAGCCTCCAGGCCTTTTTGTACAAGATAGCGCCTTTCCTCCTCGTTGGCCACGCAATAGAGATCCACTTCCGGATGGACCCAATAGGCATGCAGCGCAAAATCCGTGATCGCGGCGATCAAAGGTATTTTCAGGTGTCCTTTGCGTTTTTCCGACGCAAAAACGGAGCACGGGATCGCCTGCGTGCATACGATGGCCTGAGGCGCATGACGTTTCAGGAGCGCTCGCATCCGTGGTAATGCTATGAGATTGAGCAGATCGCGGAGTTCCTGCGTGGCTTCAGCGACATCAGGATTGTCGTAAACAAAATCCCAGATCATCGGCGTATGTCGAAGGATCTCAAGATAGGTACGGGAAAGGATTTTTCCGATGGTGGGATAGGCGTACGAGATCGCGTCGACGCCCTCCGTTTCCCACGAAGGGTTCAGGGTGGCCATCGCCTGGCGGATGGCGGTAGCGGCACGCTCGTGGCCCGAGGCCTTGGTCATGTAGAGGAATAAGAGTCGGGTATTCAAGAAGGTAAGAATTTCAGAATCGGGCCGGCGGGACGGGGGCGGGCGCTTCCTCGATATTGTTTCGCAATCGGGCCGGCGGGATTTGAACCCGCGACCTCTCCCACCCCAAAGGAGCGCGCTACCCCTGCGCTACGGCCCGATTTCGAAACGTTCAAAATGTTGCGCCCGCCCCCGCCCGCGACCCCCGCCACAAACCAGGCGGGTCCGCCTGTCGTCTGGCGGATCTTACACCCCAAAGGATCCACCTTCGCTAAAGCTATGGTGGACGAGGCGCGCCTTGCCCGCCGTAGCTCCCTCTGCGTAGGCGGGTACCCCTGCGCTACGGCCCGATACTGAAATCAAGACTTGAGAATTTTTAGCGCTTCCTCGAGGTCTTTGCGGACGGAACGGAGGGAATCCAACGTTTGCGAAGCCGTGGGCGTATCCTCGAGTTCCAGGTTGAGCTGAGTCGTCCCACGACGCGTGGCTCTTTTTAGAAATTGTTTGGCGCCGGCAATGGTGAAGCGCCGGTCATAGAGAAGCTCTTTGATCTTGCGAATGACGTCGACGTCTTTTTGCATGAACTTCCGCTGACCGGATTCGCGGCGGGCGGGTCTTAGCGCTGCAAATTGCGATTCCCAATAACGAATGACGTAGGGCTTTACTTCCGTCAGCTGGCTGACTTCGCGGATGGAAAAATACGTCTGTGGCGGCATATAAACAGTCGTTGCGCTCGGGACGTCCGACTGTGCGGGCAGCGTGCTTAAAGGGAGTTCATTCATGAGCTAGATTGATTGTAGCTAGAAGTCCTATCGAAACCTAGCGTCTGCGGGAATAGGTCTTTCGACATTTTAAAACGAACGGCCCGGCGCGGCGGGATAGGAACGGTCTGCCCCGTCTTTGGGTTGCGTCCTATCTTGGCTTTGCGCATTTTGACGTGAAAGCTGCCGATGCCGGCCAAAACGACTTTTTCTCCGGACCGGAGCGCATGCTGAATGGCATTTAACGAAGCGTCGACCGCGGAAAGCGCCTCACGCCTGGTGCTCACCACCCGTCCTACAATTTTGATCAACGTAGCCTTGTTCATGATTTCCCCTTTTTTTCCGCCATTACAGCTTTGGCGGATCCGCCGAGTTGTAGTGGCGGAAAGCCTTGCCATTCGGATTGCGTCTGGCGGCGCATCAAATCGTGGAGCGATGCTTTCGGATCTTTACCGCGATAGAGCACGTTGTAGATCTCTTCCACCAAAGGACAATCCAATTTTAGCTTTTGCGCGAGCTTCCAGGCAGAGGGTGCCGCTTTCATTCCTTCGGCGACCATAATCATCTCCGAAAGGGCCTGCTGGACCGATGTGCCCTGCCCGATTTTTTCGCCGAGCTGGCGATTGCGCGAATGTTTCGAGAGGCAGGTGACGATCAGATCGCCCATGCCGGCAAGACCAAAAAACGTCAGCATTTCTCCGCCCATCTTCACACCGATACGCGTCATCTCATTCAAGCCGCGCGTCAAAAGTGCGGCGCGCGTGTTGTCGCCATGGCCGAGTCCATCGGAGATGCCGCAGGCAATCGCGAAAATATTTTTGAGGGTCCCACCGAGTTCCGCACCGATGACGTCGCTCTGCGGGTAGAGTCGGAAAAATTCTTCTTCAAAAAGCTGCTGAACACGCGTCACGGCCTGCTTCGAGAAGCCTGCGGCCACAATGGCCGTGGGCATACGCTGACAGACTTCTTCGGCATGGCTGGGTCCCGTCACCACGACGACATTCTTCTCCGGCAAGGAGAGTTCTTCGCGGATGATCTGGCTCATACGCTTCTGCGTGCTTTCTTCGAGGCCTTTCGTCACGCTGATGAGCAGCGCGTTGCGCTCCAGGGCCTTCGACGTTTTCACCGCGGTCATCGTCGCACGGACAGTATGCGACGGGGTCGCAGAAACGACAATGTCGCGGCCGCGAAGCGCCGTGCGTAAATCGTTGGTGATTGCCACAGAAAGCGGGACGAGCAGTTCGGGCAGTACCTTCAAGCGCCGCGTGCTTTCCAGGGTTTGGGCGGCCGCAGGATCAAACTCCCAGAGCGACACCTCTTGTCCCTTGCGTGCGAGATGGACCGCTAGCGTTGCTCCCCAGGAGCCAGCACCCAGCACGGCAACTTTTTCTTTTCTTGGCGTGGTCATGCTGATGGTTTGCCCCATTCAATACGGTTTTCCGTTCCCTGCCGGAGGCGTGTGATGTTCGCCCGATGAGTCCAGATCACAAAAAGGAAAATGCCGGCGGCCGTCCACGTCAAAGGTTTCGGAGATGCCAAAAAGAACGAACTGAGCACAAGCGTGAACGCTCCAGACAAAGATCCCAGGGAGACGTAATGACTGATACCGAAGACAATCGCAAAGGCTATCAGGGCAAAAAGAGAGGGCAGAGGCAGCAGCGCGAAAAAAACTCCGGCCGACGTCGCGACACCTTTGCCGCCCCGAAATTTGACGAAGACCGACATCGTATGGCCAACGATGGCTGCGAGACCTGCCGCGATAAAAACACGGAGATCTCCCGGGAAATAATGCTTCGCGAGCAGGACGGCTGTGACGCCTTTCAAAATATCCAGACTGAGCGTGATCGCTCCAGGAACAGCTCCTAAAACTCGAAAAACATTCGTCGCGCCAAGATTGCCTGAGCCGTGCTGACGCACGTCCATCCCTTTCCACGCTTTGCCAAGCCATAGTCCGGTAGGGATAGAACCCAGCAGATAACAAAAAATGGAGAGCAGCAGAAGCGAGCCGTTCATTCCAGCGCTCCAAGCCGCTTATTTCCCACCCAGACATAATCCATGCCGGAAACAACTGTCGCGATGATCATGAGATGCAGCAGGACGGGGTACAAGCTATGGAGCGACGGAAAGAGTGTAGCGACAGCGACAGACATTTGAAGCACCGTGGTGGCCTTGCCCAGGGGTCTGGGTTGTATTTTTGAATTTCCAGTCAAAATATACACCAGCGTCCATCCCATGAAAATAATCAGATCGCGCGAGATCACCGCGACCAGAACCCAGAGCGGAATCCAGCCCAAGTAGCAGAACACGAGGTAACTGCTGACCATGAGCAGCTTATCTGCCAGAGGATCCAAAAAAGCTCCCAGAGCCGTACGCTCTTTTCGCCTGCGGGCGAGAATTCCGTCCAGAGCATCGCTGAGTATGGAAAGGGTAAAGATCCACTGCGCCAACACCACATGGTGCTCCAGTATGGCGATCACGAAAAAGGGAATCGAGATGATGCGCAGAACGGTGACTTTACTGGCGAGTGTCACGAACGAGTGCCTCCTCAACGCGCTCCAGAAATTCTTTGAGACCTATTTTTTGGGAAGCTGATAAAACAATGCCTTCCTCCGCTGAAAATCGCTCGATCTGTGACGGAGAAAGGCGATCCATTTTATTATATGCCGTCAACACGGGCAATTTCTCCATGTGGAGCTCGCGCACAATCTCCAGCACGGTATGCGCCTGGTCTTCCCAGTCCGCGCCGGAAGCGTCGATGACGTGGACCAGAAGATTGGCTCCGGCAGTTTCTTCTAAGGTGGCGCGGAAGGCCGCCACGAGCTCCGTCGGCAGCTTACGAATGAATCCGACTGTATCGGTAAAGAGGACAAAGCGCCCGGAAGGCAGCCGGATACGCCGCGTCGTTGGGTCGAGCGTGGCAAAGAGTTTGTCATCCGCATACACCTGAGGGTCTTTCGTTTTTGACGAGCCGCCGTACATGGCGACCAAGGCATTCAATAAAGTTGATTTGCCGGCATTGGTGTAGCCCATGATCGCCACTTGCGGTATGGGAACGCTGCGGCGTACCGCGCGCTGCTGGTCGCGCTGACGTCGAACGTGCTCCAGATCCTTTTTCACAGACGTCATCCGGTCACGCAAGCGCCTCTTATCGACTTCCAGCTTTCGTTCACCGGGGCCTCTCGTTCCGATACCGCCGGTCTGTTGTTCGAAGCGTCCAAAGCGTTCCGTGAGTCGAGGCAGCAGGTAGGAGAGTTGCGCCAGCTCCACTTGAAGTTTTCCTTCGCGTGTCCTTGCCCGCTGGGCGAAAATGTCCAAGATGAGTCTCGTCCGATCCACCACTTTCGCCTGCGTCACTTCTTCCAGGTTCTGCTGCTGGCCAGGTTTCAGGGGTTCATTCAGGACGATCGTGCGCACGCCATGCCGCTGCACAAGGCGCGAGAGTTCTTCGGCTTTGCCTTTGCCAATGAAAAATGCCGGATCGGGACGATCGCGATTCTGTGAAAGGGTGTCAATGACGGTACCGCCGGCCGTTTCGACCAGACGCGTGAGCTCTTCCAGGGAAGCGTTCGCTTCCGCTGTGCTCACTTTCGCGAGTTGAACACCGACAGTTATTACGCGTTCCATTGCACGGGGAGCTGATGTCTGAACCAGGTCATTTGTCGTTTCGCATATTGTCGGGTATCCTGAATCAGGAGTGTAAGACATTCATCCTTCGAAAGAATGCCTTTCAGGTAGGAAAGGATTCGGGGATAGCCAAGGCCCGTGAGTGCGGGCGACCTCTCGCCATAGCCACGTTCCAGAAGAGCTTTTGTTTCTTCCACCATCCCGTCCCGTATCATAGCCTGAGAGCGTCTTTCGATGCGCTTCACAAGTTCAGGTCTTGGAATATCGATGCCAACGAAATTTAGTCCCCCACCAGCGACCGTGGGGGATGACGGCTTGTCGGCCGCAGGGGATGACAATCGCGAAGAATGCTCCTTGTGCCACTCAGAAATAGGTTTTCCAGTTAATTCAAAAACTTCCAAAGCACGTATCAACCGCTGAATATTATTCGCTGGAATTTTTAGCGCTGCTTCCGGATCAATCTTCGAAAGTCTATGGTGCAGGTGCGCTCTTCCTTTTTCTTCTGCTTCTCTCTTCAATCGAGCCCGGATCATTGGATCCGCTGGAGGAAGTGGCGCAAGCCCCTCGGACAAAGCCTTGAAGTAGAGTCCTGTTCCTCCGACAAGAATGGCTTGCTTGCCGCGTTTTTGGATCTCACTTATCTTTTCCGTACACAGGCGCACAAAATCAGCTGCTGAAAAGGGTCTGGCTGGGTCCCAGATATCGAGGAGGTGATACGGAATGTCTTGAACAGAATAAGTGCCGTTGGTCCATGTGCCTTCGGGTTTCGCCGTGCCAACGGAGAGATGTTTGTAGATTTGGCGGGAATCCACAGAAATGAGCTCGGCATTTTTTGAAACGGCAAGCTTTAAAGCAAGATCCGTCTTTCCTGACGCTGTCGGCCCTACGATCGCAAGGATGGAAGTGGCGCCTGTCACCAGGCTCGATTATAACGCGTCAGAGGGCTCCGGGGAAGCGTGCGGCGTAGTAGCGTTGGGTCAGCTGTTGAGCCATGGCAAAATCTGAAGAACCGCTCAGGCGTTGCACGTATTCGTGACCTGTTTCAAATGCTTTTTTCGGTACACCTTTACGTGCCATCTGCTCCAGAAATTTCTGATAGAAAGCGATCTCCGCGTCATAGGGACTGACTTGTCGCCAGCGGAAGAAAAACACGAGGCCTAAAACGGTGATGGCGCTGAGGACGATCCCATAAGCAGTGAATGGCATGGTGCTAAAAGGATTCCTCTTTTTTTCTGCATCAACCTCGCGTTCTCGATGTCGGCGGTGAAGCCAGCGGCCAAACTGTGCGTTCACCAGTGCGGTGCGGCTCTGCATGTCTTCCACTGTTCTCAACTGACTGTAAAGATCATATTCAATGACCAGCCGCGCCCATTGGTAGTTCACGAATTCCCAGTTCTTACGGAGCTCCAGCATCCATTGCCGTCCCGTGGAGACCGCTGCCACGCGCGGCGTCGGATCGAACATGACCCAACCCGTACCCTCCATATAGGCTTCGACCCAGGCGTGCGCGTCACGTTCCAGAATGAGGTACTGTTCCAGCCGTTCGTTCCACACGCCTTTGTAATAACCCGCTACAACGCGCGAAGGTATTCCTTGCAGTCGGAGCATCACCGCCATCGACGTAGCAAAATGACCGCAGGGACCCCGCTGGGTGACAAAAAGAAAATCTTCCACGGGATTTTCGGCATTGGCTTTTCCCAGGTCGAGGCTATAAGCAAAGTTCTCTTTTAAGTAACGCTCTATGGCCTGCGCACGCGCCAGGGGAGTATTTCGCCTGTTGATGCGCTTCAACAGCGTCTGCGTTTTGTTGAACGACATCTTCGGGAGCTGCAGATAATCCGGCAAGGATCGGTGGACAGGATCCCGCAAAGGCTGCTCCACGGAGACAACGTCATAGCGCAGCGGTTTGCGCCAGCCGGTCGTCCAGCGGACGCTGCCGTCCGTCATCTCCTGCAGGCTGGAGAGCGGTGCGATCACCCGATGAATCATCGGACTGCCGAAGATCGTAGAGCCTTCCGTGTTCACCAGGGTGATACTTTGTGTGATTTCCTGAGAGCGTCGTACGGGCGATGACGTACGCCCATCGGAGGGGAGAGCGCGCATCA
Source organism: Elusimicrobiota bacterium (assembly GCA_031364865.1). GTDB lineage: Bacteria > Elusimicrobiota > Elusimicrobia > 2-01-FULL-59-12 > 2-01-FULL-59-12 > JANLWZ01. Next base: position 10,056 of record JANLWZ010000265.1, on the reverse strand, counting down.
GGAGTTTTGAGCGTTTCCAGAGTTTTCCATCAAAGAAGTCCAGCGTCGTCCCACGCAGATAGCCCTTCCAGTAGACGCGGTCGGCTGCTGGCGTGATCTTCAAATACAGGACGGTGCTGCTGTCATTCCCGATGACGCCGCTCTGAGCGAGATTGATCTCCTCGTTGTAGCCGCTGCGTCCTCCTCCCAGCCCGACGAAAGCGCTGCGAAACCCGAGGCGTGGAAAAATTAGAAAAATAACGCCTGCAAAAAACAGATTGATCGGAATCGCCGCGAGACATAGTCCCGTCACCCACAGTCGATAAGGACGGTGGACTTCGGTAGGTAAGCGTTCGTCGCTTTCTTCCTGTTCGCGAGCGATCTGATTCCAGAACAAGCCGGAAGCCATCGTAGGAATGAGCAGAAAAAGGATGATGGCCTGCCAGGCGTCCACGGAAAGCGTGCACGCCGAGAGCATCTGAAAAAAACTGAAGACAAGGATCTGCAGACTGTCCTTCCGCGTCTTTTCACCCAGAAGCTTGAACATCTGGAAGAGCATGAGGAAGTGAGCGACACAGAGATAAACGGAATTGCCCCAGAAAAAGAAATCGGCCAGCAGCATGACGACCATGACCATCACCGCCGCCGTTTCCCACCGACGCAGCCGCTTCCCCCACTCGGGTTGACGATCCAGAGCGAACGCCAGCAGCCAGCACAACCCGCCGCCGATGAGGTACGCCGCGCTGATTTCGTCGGTCAGGCCCAGTGCGACAAAGCCGAGCGCTGCCGAAAAACGCGCGGTCCTCAGCAAAGCGGTCATGACGTCCTCCGAAATTGCGACCAAAGCTGTTCTGCATTGATGCCGCGGGCATAAACGCGCGCGACCTGTTGAGCCGAATTCTGCTCCGGGTGAACTAGCGCAAGATACGTCAGAATCTTTTTCAGGTGTGCCTTGGAATGTTCTGTTGGAAAATTGGCATCCGGTGTGTGAAGACTAAAAGGACGGCCCAGTCGATAGAGTGTGAAAACCCAGGACGCCAGAAACGAGATAAAGAGCTCACTCTCTGCGGACACTGGCCATCGGCTCACGTTCAGCTGCTCGCCGGCAGCGCTTTCTTCCTCCATGTCAGCGACCATCCAAAGACCGCGCCGCGCGCTCGCTTTCCAATGAATGCGTTTGCTCGAGTCGCCCGTCTGATAAGCGCGCAGGTCGAAAGGAATAGCGCCGAGGCCCTTGCGGTTCGCCGGCGCGTCGGCGAAGTTTAGTCCTGCAGCCTGCAGAAGCTTCATCGGCAGCATGGCCACATGCGGGAGCACCAGCCATTTTTCCTGCGAGCGGCGCTGATGGATCTTTTCGAACAGCCCGAAAGGAAATTGTGTAGAAGTTTTCCAGCTCTTCAATTCAAACCAGCCGCGGCGTCCGGGCCTCACGCTCGCACGTAAAGAACGTGCGTTGTAACGTGGAACCCAGTAAAAAAGATTCTGCGTCTCTCCTGAACTCCACAAAGCTTGAACGCGCAATATGATTCCGGGAAACCAGCTTTTGGAAACAGTGAGCTCCATTTCGCCTGGCTCGCCCACGTAAAGATCGCCGATCGACTGCACGTCAAGCGTCGTGCCCCAGAGGCAGCTATCGGACAAAAACCCGGAAATGATGATCAAGCCCAGCAGAAGGCCCAGCATTAAATACAGAAGATTGTTGCCGGTATTAATGGCGGCAGCGCCAATGGCGAGAGAGAAAAGGATGTAGTAGGTGCCGAATCGCGTGAAGCGGATCGGCCAGGGGCGCCGGCTGAACATATTAGAGGGGTACGGGAACGGTTTGAAGCAGTGACCCGACGATTTTCTCGGCTTCGTTCTTCGACGCCGAAATCTGATCAGAGGAGAAGATGAGGCGGTGTGCCAGGACGGGGACGGCCAATGCTTTCACATCATCCGGCGTCACATAGTCGCGATTTTCCAGCATCGCGTACGCCTGCGTGGCCCTGCGCAGAGCAAGGGCGCCGCGCGGACTGACGCCGACATCGATTTGCGGCAGATGACGCGTGGCCTGGACGAGAGCCAGGATATAGTCATCGACGGTGGCCGATACAGCGATCCGCGGCACCTGTTCCATCAGGGCCAGGATTTCGGATTCCGTCAGATGAGATTCGAGCGTTTTTGCCGCACTGATATCGATACTATGCTGCAGAATATTTTTCTCACTCGCCGAATCCGGATAGCCGATCGTAAGGCGCATCATAAAACGGTCCAGCTGCGACTCCGGGAGCGGGAAGGCGCCGTGATGCTCAAATGGATTCTGCGTAGCGACCACAAAAAAGGGCTTGGGCAGCGCATGGGTCGTGTTGTCGACCGTGATCTGATGCTCGTTCATCGCTTCCAGCAGCGCGCTTTGCGTTCGTGGGGTTGCGCGGTTGAGTTCATCGGCCAGGATGACCTGATGGAAGAGAGAACCTCTTTTAAAATCAAAGTCCTGCGTCCTGGGATTTAATATCGATACGCCAAGGATGTCCGAAGGCAATAAATCACTCGTGAACTGAATGCGCTGGAAATTGCAGCCTGTGGCTTTAGCGAGACTGAGCGCCAGGGTTGTCTTCCCAACACCGGGAACATCTTCAATGAGCAGATGCCCGCCGGCAAGAAATGTGGTGAGCGCGCGCCGCACGGCCTCTTCTTTGCCTACAAAAACGCGATGGATCTCATTTTCCAGCGCAGCGATATTGGACGGTACAGGCCGGAAAGTCATGGGGTTTGTCTTCATACAGGAAGAGTAACAGGCGAAGGATTCGCTGTCAACGGCGGAAACGCGTGTGAAAGTCTGTGACCGGCAAGCGGATCTGCGTGGGACGTCCATGGGGACAGGTCATCGGGCGTTCGCATGCGGAAAGATCTTCTAACAGGCGTACGGCTTCCTCCATAGAGACGGTATCGTTCGCCATGATGGAGGCACGGCAGGCGGCGGAGGCGGCAATCTGATGCTGGACGTCGGCGACCGTCTGCGGCTTTTCCCCTTCAAACTTTTCCAGGATCTCTTCCAGAAAGCGCTTGGCGTGTTGGGTTTCGGGCAGCACTGCCGGCCATTCTTTCAAGGCGAACGTGTGAGGACCGAAAGCTTCCAGCTCAAAACCCAAACTCGACAACGCCGCTAGATGCGAACGCATGATCTCCGCTTGCGCCGGCGAAACATCCCAGAGGAGCGGCGCGAGCAGCGCTTGTCTGGAGACGTGACCGTTGGCGACCTGCGTCAGGATCTTCTCATAGAGCACGCGTTCGCAGGCGGCATGCTGATCCAGCATGAGCAATTGTTCGCCTTCTTCGAAGAGGAGATAGAGCTTCTGGAATTGGCCCAGGTAGCGCAGTTGCGCGAATTGGCTGGTGGTGTTCCCTTTCCCAGTGGGAGAGGCTTGGGCGAGGGGCAAGGAAGGCATTTCGAGAGTCGCCTGAAGGGATATCGCGCCCTGAATCACGGTTCCCCTCATCCGCAGGCCTTCCGGCCACGCCTTATCCCCAGAGGAGAAGGTCACTTCGCCTGTCTTGAAAAGATTTCGGATGGAGGAATAGACCAGATCGTAAAGCGCGCGTTCATCTGAGATGCGCACTTCACGTTTCGTGGGGTGGACGTTGACATCGATCAAGGTCGGATCAATCTGGACAAAGAGGCAGTAGACAGGGTGCCTTCCCACCGGGAGCCATTCGCGGTAGGCTTCGTAAACCGCGTGATTGACATTGCGCTGCTGGACCGGACGGTCATTGATAAAGAGGGCCTGATAGGCTCGAGTCGCATGATGGGCTTCGATGCCGCTGACCAGACCAGTGAGGGTGCATGGCCCTTTCGTGACCTGCAGCGCCACGAGGGATGTCGCGGCTTCCAGACCCCACAGTTCCGCCACGCGTTCCCCCAGCTTCTGTGTGGGCGCAAGGGACATCATTTTCTTTCCATCCATGGAGACTTCAAAACGCACCGAAGGATGCGCCAGGGCGATTTCCTGTAGAGTTTTTAAAACATAAGACCGTTCCGTCGAGTCGCGTTTAAGAAACTTCGAGCGAGCGGGCGTGTTGAAAAATAGATCCTGTACATCGATCGTCGTTCCAGCGGGAGAGCCGGACAACGTTTTCGACAAAAGTTTCCCGCCTTCCAGCTTCAGCGTCCAGCCTTCGTTGGTGTCCTGAAGCCGGGTCGTCAGATCGAGGCGCGAAACGGCTGCGATCGAGGGCAGTGCTTCGCCGCGAAATCCAAAGGTGGCCATCGCTTCCAGATCACTGAACGCACTGAGTTTGGACGTGGCATGACGTTCCAGAGCCGTGACGGCATCTTCCAGAGACATTCCGTCGCCATCATCGGAAACGCGGATGCGCGTGCGTCCTGCGCCCCAGAGGTCCACATGAATAGACTTCGCGTGAGCATCCAGACTATTTTCAACGAGTTCTTTAATGACGCTGGCGGGACGCTCGATCACTTCCCCTGCGGCGATGAGCCGGATCAGGGATTCAGGCAGGATTCTTACTTTGTTCAAATCTAGACGAGGACGGCTTTGGGGAACACGCGCGATTTCTCATCCTTGTCGCAAAGCGAAAAGAAAGCGCATTTTTTGAAGCAAAATCGGCGGTCACCCTGGGATAAGCGGTCTTCGCACTCTTCGTAGGATTTCAGAAGTTTGCCCACCAGACGCGCCCATTCTTCTTTGAACTCGGTGAAGGCAATGGCAACCTGATAGGTTTCGCCCTTTTTGTGAGCGCGGACTACGGTGCCGTGAAGCTGAGCGTTGACGAGACCTGGCAGATCGAGCCGGAAAGTCACGTTGCGGGTGATGCTGGGAAGCGCGAAGGCAATCATCGAAAGTCCGCCGGCGGAAAGATCGACGAGGATCGCGGGAGCGGGCTGATCAAGACCTTCGCATTTGAAATCGACAAGCTTTGCGACGCTGAGATGGAGCGGAAGTCTCGGATGTTTTCGGCGTTCCTCAATTCGAGTCATGATTTTTAGTCTCCTTCCACTCCTGCAGTTTTAAAAGAGCCTGCAGCGGGGTCATCTGATTGACGTCAAGTTTGGCTAAATCGGACAGAACTCTATCATTTTCCGGGCGGTCGTTACCTTTTGGGGGTGTATCGTCGGAAAAGAGAAGCGGTTGACTCGTTTGCTCTTGGACGGGGCCGGCGGCCCTGCTCTTTTCAAAATCAGCCAGGAGGTCCGCTGCCCGTTCCAGCACGGGCTTTGGCACGCCGGCAAGTTTAGCCACATGAATTCCGAAAGACCGGTCCCCTGCCCCCTCTTCCACTTTATGAAGGAAAACGACCTGTTCACCCCATTCGCGCGCCGTCACATGAGCGTTCGTCACGCCCGGCAAAAGCTCAGCCAGCTGTGTGATTTCGAAGTAATGCGTGGCAAAAAGTACTTTGGGTCCCTGCTTTCGCAGATATTCCAGGCAGGCCCACGCGATGGAGATGCCGTCGTACGTCGACGTTCCCCTGCCGACTTCATCCAGAATGACCAGACTGCGTGGTGTAGCGTGGTTCAAGATGCGCGCTGTTTCCACCATTTCAACCATGAACGTCGATTCCCCTTCGGCTAAACGGTCGGAAGCGCCAATGCGCGTGAAGAGCTGATCAAGAATGCCGATGCGCGCTTCGGCCGCCGGCACATACGATCCCATCTGCGCGAGGATCGCGATGAGTGCCGTCTGCCGGAGATACGTCGATTTTCCGGACATGTTCGGTCCGGTGAGGATGATGATGGCGTGGTCGGATCCATTTAAGAGGACATCATTCGGCACCATATTCCCCGCCGGCAGGACTTCCTCGAGCACGGGATGCCGGCCTTCACGGATGAGGAGCGTGTCCGATTCATCGATGAGAGGCTTCGTGTAGCGCTTGCGGTCTGCAATCTCCGCTAGGTCGACAAAGACATCAAGCTCAGCGATCGTTTGGGCCATAGATTGAATCGTGTGTGACTTTTTCAAAATCTCTTCCCTGAGTGATGCGAGCAGCATTTGCTCGATACGCAGAGCGCGCTCTTCAGCTCCGAGAATACGCGTTTCAAATTCTTTCAGTTCAGGCGTGATGTAGCGCTCACCGTTGGCGGTCGTTTGCTTGCGGATGTAATGCATGGGAACTTTGGAGAGATGTGTTTTGGTCACTTCAATGAAATAGCCGAAGACGTTGTTGAAGCCAATTTTTAAAGAAGGTATACCGGTTTGTTCTTTCTCCTGCGCTTCCAATTCCAGAAGACGCGTTTTTCCGCTTTGAATCCAGGAACGCACTTCATCCAGCTCGGGATCGTATCCCGCCTTCATGACGCCGCCGTCTTTCATCGTGGGTGGAGGTGCTTCCACAATGGCTGTGTCCAGAAGATCCGCTAATGAGTCTTCTATCGGAAACCGTTCCATAAAATCATCGAGAGTCTCCGGTAATGGGCGGCCGAGTTTGGTCCATTGTTCCAACAGCTGCTGGAGCTGCGTCTTTACTTTGGGCAGGCGCCGAAGCCCCTGACCCAGCGCGGCGTAATCGCGCGGACCGGCAGAGCCGGACGCAAGACGCGTTAAAATCCTTTCCAGATCAGGCCATCCCTGCAGCAGCGAGCGCAGGTTGCGCCTGCCGTCTTTGGCCTCAAAAAAGAATTCCACTTTATTCTGACGCGCTTCGATCTCAGGTTTTCGGCGAAGCGGTGCCACCAGCCAGCGCCGGAGCAATCGCCCTCCCATCGGGGTGAGGGTCTGGTCGAGCACCTCCAGAAGACATCGTGCTTTTGTGGAATACGTGGTTCCTTTCGGCAATAAGTCCAGATGGTCGAGCGTGCTGGCGTCCATCTGCAGATGCTCATGGACGTCATAGGTCTTCAGGTTTTTAAGAGGGATGTGCCGCCCGCACTGCGTGCTGTCGAGGTAGCGGCTGACGGCGCCGGCAGCAGAAAGCGCGAGCCGTTTATTTTCCAGACCGAAGCCGCGAAGGGAACTGGTCTCAAAAAGCTTTTTCAAACGTTCTTCGGCAAGTGCCGGAGAAAATTCACTCGCTGCAAGTTCAGAGACGGCGATGCCCTCCTTCTTCAAACGTTCTTTCCATGCTGAACCCGCCTGCGAAGCGGCTAAAACGACTTCTGAAGGTGCAAGCCGCACGAGTTCATCCCAGGCTTTTGTCTGAGCCGCGCTTCCCTGGAGCTCGGTCGCGAGGAATTCGCCCGTGGAGCACTCAATAGCGGCGAGGCCTATTCCTTCGGGGCTTTCGGAGAGGGCCACGAGATAATTGCAGCGTTTGGGAGGAAGCAGTGTCTCTTCCTGGAGCGTGCCGGCTGTCATGACGCGAACAACACCCCGTTTCACCAGGCCTTTGGTCATCGACGGATCTTCCAGCTGATCCGCGATGGCGACTCTGAGACCTGCTTTGAGAAGCTTAGCGATGTAAGGATCGACCGAGTGCGCCGGGACACCGCACATCGGCTGTCCTTGGCGCTGCGTCAGCGCCACTTCCATGATGGGAGCCGCTCGCTTCGCGTCCTCCTCAAAGAGTTCATAGAAATCTCCCAAGCGGAAAAGAAGGATGTCCTCGGGATGCCGGCATTTGAGTTCGAGGTATTGCGCCATAAGAGGTGTCGTGGCCTTGGCGGGTGCGGGCACGGCTGCAGACAACGGCGATGTTTTATTTTCCATGGGAAAAGCCAAAAAGATATTTCCATCCCTGCATCAATTTGAAAAATCCATACGTGCGTTCCACGCGTCGAACGAATTTACGCGTCTCGGGGTACGGGATATCACGGATCTCTAACGCCGGCTTGCCTTCCCGCCATTGGCTTGTGGCGCCCGGACCGGCATTGTAAGCCGACAGAACAGCGACATCGTCCTCCGGAAACGTCTGCTGCAGCTTCGTCAGGTAATAAACGCCGAGGTGAAGATTGATGTCCGGGTCCGTGAGGTCGGCGTCGTTCTGGAACTCTACCCCGATCTCCGGCGCGATCTCGCGGGCGGTGGAGGGAAGAATTTGCATGAGACCTAACGCGCCGCGCGACGATTGGGCTTTCGGCTGAAAGCTTGACTCTACTTTGATGATCGCCATCACCCAGAGAGGATCGATCTTAAAGATACCCGCGTATTTATTGATCAGGGGTTTATGCAGGACAGGCCGGAACCACAGCCAGGCCGAACCTGAGAAGATAAAGGCGAGAACAGCCACCGCAAGAACAAGACCGACGCTGCGGAAAATCAGGCGCCGCGTGCGTTCGACAGGCGGCATTCTTCTTAGTTCACGTTCGTAAATGCTCGCCATGGACGTTACCCTTTGGCCAGTGCCAGAACCTGCTGCAGTCGATTCTCTTTGATCTCCGCGGTAACGTCATCGGACAATTCGGCCGAAGCGGTGCCGGGTCGAGGTGAATATTGGAATGCGAAGAGACTGTTGAAACCCACTTCTTTGATGAGGGAGAGGGTATCATCAAAATCCGCTGTCGTTTCGCCAGGATAGCCAACAATAACGTCCGTGGTCAGGTGGATCTCCGGAATCGCATGCCGCAGCAGCTTCACAATGTCCAAATATTCATCGCGAGTATACAGGCGTTTCATCCGCGAAAGGACAGCGCTCGAGCCCGACTGGACCGGCAAATGCACATGACGTGCCACTTTTTTGCAGTCCCGGATCGCTTCGATCACGCGCGCGCGCATATGAATGGGATGCGGACTCATAAAACGGATGCTTTCTACCGCTGGGATCGCGTCTACGGTACGCAAAAGTACAGCAAAATCGGCGACCTCCGACGTATCACTTCTCCAGTAGTACGAGTTGACGGTTTGACCCAGAAGCATGACTTCTCGAAAGCCAATGGAGACCTTTCCTTTGATTTCATCCAGAATTTCAGGGAGTGGGCGGTATTTTTCACGGCCGCGTACTTGCGGCACAATGCAGTACGAGCAATTGAGATTGCAGCCGCGCATAGTCGTGACAAAAGCGGTATTGCTGTCCCCAAAAGGATTGTTCGATAGGGTGCGATTCTGATGGCTGGCCGAATGGACGGCAGGTCGAGCTGTAAATCCCCGCGCTTTCATGGCAGCTTCAATAATGTCCGGGAAATTTTCGATCTTCGTGGCGGGGGAAACGATATCGACATGCGGGTTCTTTTTCTTGAGCGATTCCCCCCACAGACTTGCCGCGCATCCGGCTACGATCAAAAGCCGTTCAGGCTTTTCTGCTTTCCACTCGCGCAGGCGCCCGAGATTGGAAAGCGCTTTATGCTCCGCATGCTCGCGTACAGTGCAGGTGTTCATGATGGCGACATCCGCTTCCTGTATGTCGGTCGTTGCGACATACCCGCGCGCTAAAAGCGGCTGCGCCATCTCTTCGGAGTCCGCGGTATTCATCTGACAGCCGTAGGTAATTAAGTGGTATTTCACGACGAGATTATACTACGGCATCTCTTTAGTGGTTGGGTTCAAGGAGGAGCACTCCGGCTGTAGGGGCTTGGTGTCTTTTCAACAGCTTCCATCGCTTCATCATCGCCTCTGAAACTCGCAACGGCACAATACCGTAATAGAGAAAGAAAACGCGGTGGCGTGCGGGAATAAGTCTCCCCGACCGTTTGATTTCAGGTGGCAAATAGTAATCCAGAGCGATCCAATTTTCCCGCAGGGCAGGCATAAGCACCGCATCGGCAGGGCGTGCGTTGGCAACAATCCATTCGGTTACCGGTCGCCATGATCCTTTGGGAAATCCGCTGAACATCAGGCCTAACATCATGCAGCAGCCGATGACGCAGAGAGCGCCTGTCCCGTACCTGAGAAAATGAAACTTTAATCGCTTGTCAGCTGCAAAGAAGCGCGCTAAAGGACTCAAGAAGCAAGCGATGGCAAGGACTGGATATCGGCTGGGCAAGTAGATGGGTTTGATGAGATAGGAAAAGAGAAATGCAGAGGCGAGAGGAATCAAGCAGCCCGTCAAAAATAATCGCTGAATTCCCTTTCTGTCAGACGCTGGGAAGAAAAGCCCACAAAGGCAGCCAAGAGTGGAAAGCAGCACGAACAGTCCAGCGTACTTCAGGGTCAGCGTACAGTCTCCCACAGTAATCTGGCACCCCGCAAGTGCGCTCAGAGTTTGAAAAGC
>JANLWZ010000158.1:0-1914 GCA_031364865.1 Elusimicrobiota bacterium | reverse complement strand
TGTAACGAACCCGCGCGCGATCAGTGCATCCAGCACCGCGCTGCTTTGCCTTCCCGCATCGTCGTAGCGGAGCACGCGCTTCGGCCAAAGCTCTTTAGGACGGTAGTTGACGAAGGTTTCAACCATGTCGAGAGGCGCAGGATCGGTCGGCGTGTCGGCTCGCCCCGCCTTGCCAATCACGGATTCGACTTCCGGAAAACCTCGCAAGAGGGCATCCCGAGCTTTCAAATCGTCTGCGGCCTGGGTGACGCTGGCCCTGGGAACGGTGATCGGCATGTCGAGCGTCGTTCCCTCATCGAGCGCGGGCATGAAGGTGACGCCGATCTTCGGAAACTGATGGGCCCACATCGCGATGATGGTCAGGGTGACGAGCGCCACCGTTTTCCAGACCGTGGCGCTATTGGACCGCGCGCCGACGATGCAGAGCACGATCAACGGAATAAACGCAAGTAGAGAGAAAAACCACCACAGGACCGCAACGTCGCCAATCCAAGGGACGTGGATGTGGTACGCCGCAAATGCAATGGCTAAGCGCAGGAAGGGGAGCGATACGGTGACAAAGCCTAGAACCGTTATCCCCAGTGCGACAGCAAGATAGTACCATTCGTGCCCTTGTTTTCCCGTGACAGAGATGACGGTCAGCGCCGTGACCAGCGCAAACACCCCGAGAAACGTAACCCGCCAGGCTTCTTCCGAGGCTCCCTGCCCCATGACGGCCTGCAAAGGGAACATCCCCGCCGCCAGAATCAGCAGCACGGAAAAGAGCCACATCACCAGATTCCGCCGCGGCAGGGCCCACGTCAAAAGGGGTTTGTAAATCTGGATAAAACTTCGCACGATCCAATTGTCTTCTTCGCTCTTAAGTCGTCCTCGGATGAACGTAGGGATCAGAGCAGGAACCACGGTGATAGAAATGATTGCAACGCCAATCATGGCGAAGCTCTTTGTAAAGGCCAGCGGGTGAAAGAGTTTCCCTTCGCGGCCACTGAGCATGAACACAGGGATGAAAGACAGCAGCATGATCAAGACAGAGAAGAAAATCGGCCGCCCGACGGTACGGCAAGGAGGAATCACCAGTTCGCGGATGTCGCCGGTTACCGGCTGGTCCCCAAAATGCTCCTTGAGATGGTGGGTGGCGTTCTCCACCATGACGATCGCCTGGTCTACCAGGATGCCGATTGAGATCGTGATTCCCGCCAGCGACATGATGTTGGCCTGAATGTCGATGATGTGCAGGACACGCAGAACCCACATGGTCAGAAATGAGAACAGGACCGCCAGCGGAAGAGTCACGCAGATGACGAAGACGCTTCGCACGTGCATCAGGATGAGCAAAATCGCCAGAGACGCGATCAGCATCTCATGCCACATCACTTCCGCAAGCGTATGGATCGCCCCGCGGATCAGGCGTGTCCGGTCATAGGCGGGAATAATGTGAACCCCTTCGGGAAGGCCGGGTTGCAGCTCCTGAATTTTCTTTTTCACGCTTTCCGTCACCGCCAATGGGTTTCCGCCGTGGCGCATCAGCACCACGCCTCCGGTGACCTCATTCCCATCCTTCTCGTACACGCTTCTTCGGAATTGTGTCCCGAGCTTCACGCTGGCAACATTCCGCACGTAGATCGGCGTCCCACGGATTTCCGTAATCACCGTGGATTCGATGTCTTCCTTCCCTGCGATCCAGCCAACACCCCGGACAATGAATTCCGCGTTGTTTTTCTGGATGACGCCGCCGCCGGACGGCATATTGCTTCGAGACACGGCAGCATAGAGGTCGCCGAGAGTGACGTTGTAAGCCCGCAAATCTTCCGGGCGCACATCAATCTGATACTCAAGTGGCATTCCGCCAACGACGGCGACATCGGACACGCCCGGAGCCGCATTGAGTTGCGGTGTGATGTAGAACTTGTTGAG
>JANLWZ010000155.1:0-6288 GCA_031364865.1 Elusimicrobiota bacterium | reverse complement strand
GTTCTGCCATGACGTTTTGCCTCCAATTGGGATTTAGAAAAGGGTGACTTGAAAGAGCGGTCAATATAGCGTTACAGGCCATCTAATGTCAATTGCAACGCCTCAGCACCACCGCTTCGTAATTCGATTATAAGTGATTTGCAGGACCTGTTTCGGAACGTCAGTTCAAAGCGGTCAGCGCATCCTGCAAAGTCGTTTTCACGTTGGTCGGTCCAAACAATCTCGGATGCGGTTCAGAAGATGTAAACCACTTAAACATTTTTGGGCCTGTTGCGTATCGTACAAGGGTTAGACTCCCCATGCTATCCTTGTTCATTCCAAGACTCCAAATGACTCCTACTTCAATTTCTCGTCGTCAGTTTCTCTCTCAAGTAAGCCCATTCGAGACCTTGCCCGCGGCGGAACTGGATCGCCTGGCCGCGCTTTCCCGGGAAAAGTCCTACGCTAAAGGTGAGACGATTTATGCGGAGGGTGATCCCGCGGACAGCGTCTGGATCATTCGTGAAGGGCGGATTCAGATTTTTAAATACAGCACGTCCGGACGACCTCTGGCGATTGAGAGCCTTAGCCCGAAAGAGCTCTTCGGCACCCTCTGCCGTATGGGATCCAACAACCGGACCTACCCCTGCACAGCGGTCACCGCCACGGCCTGCTCTGTCATTCAAATTCTTGACAGGACTTTTCTGGAGTTTTATAACCGCAACCCGGCCATGGTCATGGGTGTTTGTTCGCTTTGCAGCCAACGCTTGAACAACATTCAGGGGTTGAGCTGCAGCACTCAGGAACCTGTCGAGAAACGCATCGCCATGATTCTGATGCAGCTTCACAAACAACATGGAAGCACCATTCCCTTAACCAAACGGGAAATCGGGGAGCTCTCCGGAACCACCGTCGAGACGACGATTCGCACGATTTCTTCCTTCACAAAAAAAGGATGGGTGACTTCGGCTCGCGGCCAAGTGACCCTGAAAGACATAACCCCACTACAAAAACTCCTCACCGAACCCTGCTGAATCCACCCAAGTCCCACTAAGCTTTAATCGCTCTATGACTTGCATCATAGTGTCAACCTGTTGATCGGATTAAACTTAGTGTGCAGGGAGGAGAAGAATGAATCGCTCCATCACCAGGATTCCAGCAGAGGATTTTGACGGATTGGTCAGCGCCCTCGCGGCTGCTATCTGGAATCACCTGATCGAAAAGCCGTCCTTTCAGTCAGCCACGCTGAATCTGTATGCCGATATTTTCGAAGCAGTAGCCGAGTCGTTAAAACCGTACCACAGCGGGAATTCAAAACCTCAAAGGAGAAAGTCATGAAAAGCATTAAAGCACTCATAGGCGCAGCAGCTGTTCTTATTAGCCTCTCACCCGCCAGTCATGGCATGGGTATCGAGGTTTATAAAAATGACGATGTGGACTTGACCATCGGGGGCCGCATTCAAGTCGCAGGGTATGGAGAGATCGTGGCAGATCCCGTGCGACCCAATCAGCGCGTCTACCTGTTCATGAAGCAGGCACGTTTAAACGTTCACGGCCATGTGAAAGGCGTGAAATACAACACGGAATGGGTCGGCGCCGCCGAGGATCTCAATGGCTCTAACAACGGCTTGACGCTTCTGGATTATTCCTTTGATCTGCCGGTGCCTAAGTTGGGAACTTCATTCTTTCGTGTTGGTCAGTTCAAAGTGCCCTACGGACGGGAAATGATCAACGATGAAGCGCAGTTTCAATTCGTGGACAACTCCATCGCTTACAAAGGATTCAACCTTGGGCGCGACGTTGGAATGGCGCTGCACACTTATCGAGGCAAGTTCGCGGCGGTCGGCGGGGTGTTCACAGGGGGTTCGCGCGATGTTCCCTTGCGCTTTTTGCCTGAAAACCTGGGAGTGCCCATGCTGGTCGGCCGTATCGGCTACAACGACGGCCTGGATAAAGATGTATTCACGGTCGCGCAGAATGATCTCGAATCCAAGCGAACGACCAAGTCGTCTTATCTGAATGCGATGTTTATGCGGGATACTGAAGTAGGTCACTCCACGGTTCTAGGATCCAGGACGACCGAGCGATCCTTGTTGAACAACCTGAACTGGAATCCCTACATCACTCGCGGCGCACCTGTCGCCGGCAGCCCGGCCACCTCAAGCCGTATTGATCGTGTAGACTTCTGGCAATTGGGTTGGGATGGCGCGGCGCGCGGTCGCTTTGCCAGCGGTCTCGGCTGGACCACAGAAGCTCAAGCGGATTACGGTAACGTCTCCAACGACAACGGCAAGATCAATCTCGTGGGAGGACGCGTTCAGGGCGGTCTGCAGAAGGGTAAGTGGGAGATGTCCCTGCGTTATGCGATCCTCATCCCGGATGATGAGTTCGCTACCACTTCCGGAGTTCGCTTTACCGGATCCAAGCCTATCCATGAGGCGGCTCCTGCCCTCACGTACTACATGCGCGGCCACGACATTAAGATCGTCGCTGATGCGCCTGTCTTAATTAATGTGCCGGTCTTCACCGAAAAGAATGTCGGCAGCTATGTGGCACTCGAACAGCCCGATCAATCGAGCGTCGTCGCCACCGCGGCAAAGGGTAATTTCAACCGGCAGACAGTGCCACAGGCGCGGTTGATGATCCAGTTGGCGTTCTAACATGATCAAAACGTCTCCTCTTAAGTTCATGCTGTGCGCTGCCCTCCTCTCCGGAGGGTGGGCGCGCGCGGCGGATGGCGTCACGATGAACCTCGAAGACCTGGGCAAAGGCCGCTACAGGCTGGAAGGCCACATCAGTGTGCAGGCCTCGGCGTATCAGACTTGGAAAGTACTCACCGATTACGAAAACATCGCCCAGTTTGTGTCGTCTCTGCGTAAAAGCCAGGTCAAAGACAGCAACATCGAACGCGTGCTTCTGGAACAAGAAGCTCTGGGAAAGAAGTTTTTTATCACTCGGAAGGTACGCGTCCTTCTGGAGGTGACCGAACTGCCCTACAAACGCATTGAGTTTGAAGACACACTCAAGAAAGATTTCTCCTATTACAGAGGTTCATGGGAAATTCGAAGCGTGGGCAACGGGTTGGATGTCATTTACCGTTTAGAGTGTCAAAGGCATTTTGTCGTTCCTAATTTCATCGCGAAGGAGGCGTTAAAGAATAGCGCGGCGGACCTTCTCGCAGACGTTCAGCGGGAGATTCTAAGACGAAACAAGAAGGGATTACCCGGTGCTTATGAAACGAAAAATTAAATCGCTCTTATGGTGCACAGCCCTTTGGGTGATTGCTCCTGCGTATGCAGATCTACCCAAGACGGTCTCACTTACCCCGGAAAGCACGTTGTGGTTGGTGGGAGATTCCACGCTGCACGGTTTTACCTGTCGGACCACAACGATGACGTTGACGAGTGATGTCGATCCCAAAAAGACTGGGTTATTACAGCCCGGAGCGTTGAGACTGATGCAGCTCGCGATTCCAGTCCAACACCTTCACTCCAAGGAAGCCGCTCTGGATAAGAATATGCTCAAAGCCTTAAAAGCTGAGGAATATCCGGAAATCGTCTTCCAGCTTTCGAAATATGAGGTGAGCCCAAGCACGAAAGGCGCAGGCGCCTCACAGATCAGAGCAGAAGGCGTCCTGACGATTTCAGGAAAGACTCAGCCGATTGTGCTTGTGATCGAAGCCTCGCCCAAGGACGACTCCCTTCGGCTGCATGGTGAGTATTCCCTCTTAATGACCGATTACGGCATCAAACCTCCCAAGATGATGATGGGAACGATCAAAGTAAAAAATGAGATCGTCATCCACTTTGATTTACGACTGAGGTGAGGAAGGAAGCCATGCGATGCGACCGCGTGTACGCTACGCCTTAATCGGCGTTCTCTTGGGTCTGGGAGCACCCGTAGGGTCATTAGCCCTGCGGATGCTCTTTCTCTGGCAAGGGGATGTTTTCCAGTACCTTTATATGACAGTAGGAACGACCGTGGCTTTCGGCCTATTCGGTTATGCTCTGGGAAGAAAGAATGAAACTCTGGGTGAGATGTCCATCCGGGATGGCCTCACCGATCTTTACAACCACCGCTACTTGCAGGAAGTTCTAGGACACGAGATTGAACGTTCCGACCGCCACGCTTCTCCGATCAGTTGTCTGATGCTGGATGTGGACGATTTTAAACACGTCAACGACCAGTACGGCCATCCGTTTGGCGATGTCGTGCTAAAGGAAATTGCCACACTTATTCACGACGCTGTGCGGCGGATCGATATTGTCGGACGCTACGGCGGAGAAGAATTCCTCGTCATCATGCCGCAAACGAATACCCTGGTCGCTCTGCCGATTGCAGAGCGCATTGTCGCCGCAGTTCAAAACCATCATTTCGTGTTCAAAGGGAAGATTGAAGTGAGAACGACGATCAGCGCGGGACTAGCCACCTATCCACTGCCGGATCATGGCGTTAAATCGAGAAGCAGCCTGATTTCAGCTGCGGATCAGGCCTTGTACAAAGCCAAGCTCGCCGGAAAGAATCGCGTTCAGGTGTGTGGTCTAACCTAGTTTAGACAGTTCAACTTCATTAAAAGGACGTTTCTCTTCTTCGCGCCACCAGGCTTTGGCGTCTTTGAACTTCCCCCCGTGGACAGATGCGATGACGTTGATCCAACCCGAGAGCATGGGCTGGCTTTCGTCTGTTTTGCTGGGGCGAGGCGGGTGATCGGGGTGAGTATGGTAAATGCCTACGACATCGAGGTTTTCTTTGTCGGCGGCAAGCTGGGCCTGGGCGAATTCCTGCGGAGAGAAACTAAAGTCAAACCTACCGCGGCCTTCATCGCGCAAAACATTCTTCAATTGAACGATCTTGGTAGCGGTTTTCTCGGCGGAGCTCAGCGGGCCAAGCAAGAGCCCGCATCCTTCGAATGGGTAAGCTGATTCTGAAAGTTTTTTAAGCGTTTCCCACGCTTCGGGGGTGAATTTTATGCCGGGAGGCATTACTTTTGGTTGTGCTTTTCCCAGAAGGAAAGCACTTCATCCCAGAACTGCGTTCTCAAGTAGCGGTCACCGCGATCAGGCAAAATCGTCACCACGACTCCTTCTTGGAGTCCCTGTGCAACCTCAAAGGCGCCCTGCAGCGCTGCGCCGCCGGAGTAGCCGAGCAAGAGGCCCTCTTCCCGGGCAATGCGGCAGACCATCTCATAGGCGTCTTCGGTATAAATGGATACTTTGCGGTCATGGACTTTGGCGTCATAGATTCCCGGAATGATCGAGCTCTCCATGTGCTTGAGCCCTTCCAGTCCGTGCAGCGCTCCTGCCGGTTCGACCGCGATGATTTCGATCTTGGGATTGAGCTCTTTGAGTCTGCGGCCCGTGCCCATCAGCGTTCCGGAGGTGCCGATGCCTGCGACAAAGTGAGTGATTTTCCCATCCGTTTGCTTCCAAATTTCTTCGGCTGTTGTCTTGTAATGCGCTTTCCAGTTGTTGGGATTGTTGTATTGATCGGGCAGGAAGTAGCGATCAGGATTGGCATTTGCTCGGCGCTGCGCTTCGACGATGGCGCCATCGGAGCCTTCGAGGGGATCGGTCAGCACAACGTGGGCGCCATAAGTTTCGGCGATGCGCCGCTTTTCTCCGGCATTTTCTGGAATGGCAAGCTCGACACGGTAGCCGAGCGCCGCGCCGATCATGGCATAGGCGATTCCGGTGTTGCCGGAAGAAGAGTCCATGATGATCTTTTCGCGGGTGAGTTTTTTGTCTTTGATGCCTTCCTTGATCATGTTCCAGGCGGCGCGATCTTTGACGCTACCCCCGGGGTTGGCGTACTCCGCCTTAGCGAGAATACTGACCTTCTTCTCCTCGCCAAGCCAATACGCCAGCCTCTGCAGATGCAAAAGCGGCGTGTTGCCGATCTGATCGATGATGCCTGCACCCAGCTTCACAAAATGATTTCTCCTTCGGAAAATGCGCGTATTTTGCGACGGGATTCTATCAAGATCGCTCCAGAAGCGTCCACGCCGGCGGCTGTGCCACGCACTTTGCCTTCCGACGTCTTAAGCGTGACCGCTTTGCGTGGAGCAAAATACTGCGCCCAATAGGCGGTCTGAAAAGGTTCGAACCCCTGCTTTTGGAAACGCATATAGACCGGAAAAAACTCTTTCAAGAAAGCCTGCAGTAGGTCGGCGCGCTTCCAGACTTTCTGCGTGAGCTGCATAAGCGAGGTGGCATGCGTCGTGACAGATTTTGGCAGCAGGTTGTTGACGTTGACGCCGATGCCGATCACGACCCATTCTGTCCGGTCCATCTGGCCGGACATCTCCGTCAG
>JANLWZ010000152.1:0-3058 GCA_031364865.1 Elusimicrobiota bacterium | reverse complement strand
CATCGGCAAGCTGGAGCAGTATGACTATGCAGGTGCCACCGCGGTGGCAGTAGTAATGCTGGGCATTTCCTTCATCATGCTGATGGTCATCATTGGCGGTCTGCTGATCTTCGCCCAAGGTTCGGCGTTGGCGCCATTCATTTACACCTTGTTCTAGGCCATGCGAATTCTTGGCATTTCGGCTTATTACCACGACGCCGCAGCTGCTCTGGTCGTCGACGGCAAGATTGTTGCCGCGGCACAGGAGGAGCGATTTAGCCGAAAGAAGCACGACGCTCGCTTTCCGCGTCACGCTGTTGACTATTGCCTGGCCCAGGGGGGAGTGCGACTTGATCAGATTGATCACGTCGTATTTTACGACAAACCCTTCCTGAAGTTTGAGCGTCTTCTGGAGACATATATCACATTTGCGCCCAGGGGCCTCCGATCATTCCAGATGGCTGTTCCTATTTGGCTCCGTGAGAAGCTGTTTCAGAAGAGTCTACTTCGCGATGAACTGAAACGGCACGCCGGGGACAAGATCGATTGGGACCGACGGTTGCTTTTCTGCGAACATCACCTTAGCCACGCCGCGAGCGCCTTCTTTCCATCGCCATTTGACGAGGCAGCCGTCCTCACCATGGATGGCGTGGGGGAATGGACGACCACCTCACTCGCAAGCGGCAAGGGGAATCGTGTTGAAATCACAAAGGAAATCCATTTCCCACACTCGCTGGGTTTGTTGTATTCCGCATTCACTTACTACACGGGGTTCAAGGTCAACTCGGGTGAATATAAGGTTATGGGCCTTGCTCCCTATGGTGAGCCAAGGTATGCGCAGCTGATCTTCGATAATCTGCTTGAAATAAAGCCAGACGGATCTTTCCGGTTGAATCTGGACTATTTCGACTATTGTACCGGCCTGAGAATGACAAACGGGAGATTTGACGAACTGTTTGGAGGGCCCGCACGACAATCAGACGAGCTCCTGACTCAGCGGCACATGGACCTTGCGGCCTCAGTACAGGTTGCCTTGGAAGAAGTTATGTTGCGCATGACGCGCTCCATCGCCGATGAAACGGGCGCAAAGAATTTGTGCCTCGCCGGGGGCGTGGCGCTGAACTGTGTGGCCAATGGCAAGATTCTCAGGGACGGACGATTCAAAGGCATCTGGATTCAACCCGCCGCGGGAGATGCGGGAGGAGCTTTGGGAGCCGCGCTCGCCGCCTACTATCTTTTCAGGGGCCAGCCTCGCGTGCAAACCAGCCACGACCAGATGAAGGGGTCATACCTTGGGCCGGAGTACTCCCAATCCGAAATCGAGCGTCGATTGACTAGGGCGGGCGCCAATTTCACGGTTCACGACGAAGCGGAGCTACTTGAGCACACCGTAAACGCGCTTGTGGGCGAGAAAGCGGTTGGCTGGTTTCAAGGGCGAATGGAATTTGGGCCCCGGGCCTTGGGTGCCCGCTCCATTCTTGGAGATCCCCGGTCGCCACGCATGCAGTCGATGCTGAACCTCAAGGTAAAGCACCGGGAGAGTTTCCGCCCCTTTGCCCCGTCGGTCCTGCGCGAGGACGTGAACGAGTGGTTTGAATTGGACGGCGACAGTCCATACATGCTGCTGGTTGCTGATGTTGTGGAAAGCCGCCGAAGGCTGATGACAGAAGAACAGCTGAGGTTGTTTGGCATCGAGAAGCTCAACGCCATCAGGAGTGACATCCCCGCAGTGACGCACGTCGACTATTCTGCGCGAATTCAGACTGTTCATCGAGAGACCAATCCGCGTTACCATGCGCTCCTGACGTCGTTCAAGGAGCGAACTTCTTGCCCCGTGATCGTCAACACAAGCTTCAATGTCCGTGGTGAGCCGATAGTATGTTCGCCCGAAGATGCTTTCCGCTGCTTCATGGGAACCGACATCGAGATCCTGGTCGTCGGAAATTGCTTCCTGCGAAAGGATGACCAGGCGGGAAACCTTCGGTCTACATACACATCACAATTCGAGTTGGACTAAACATGTATACTGTCGGAAGGGTTATGCGCGCCTTACGAGTAAAGCATGTCCTGTTCTACGCCGCTCCCTTTGTTGTTGCCTTTGTCGTTCTTGAGTGTGCGTTGCGCCTGGCGGGCTACCGGCCGCGCCAAATTCACGCTATTACTGGCGGCATGCCTTCTGCATCGGCCTATTTTTGGGTGGCAGATGCAATCGGCGGGTTCAGGAATAGGCCAAACGGGTACCATAGATACACGGGCATCCAGGGCTCGCCAGTTGTCACTACAGACAAGTACGGTTACCGGACCAGCTACTCCTGCGCCCTGCCAAGAAGCGCCGATCGCACTGTGGTATTTGTTGGGGACTCCACTTCGTTCTGTGCCGAAGTCAACGACCTAGAGACGGGTCCGTCAGAAGTTGGCAAACGGCTGTGTTCCATTGGCGTCAGCGTCCGTATAATCAACGCCGGCGTGCGGGGGTATAATACGCTGCAATCAAAGCGGATGTTGACGGAGGCGCTGGCCCGCTTTCCGTCTACGCGCCTTGTTGTATACGTATATTGCGACAATGACCTCGTGGAGAACATGAATCCCGCCGTGCATTATCCCGTGCGGGCACCGATTGCTTTGTTACGGGAAGGAACAGACGAGATGGTTGAAAAAGAAGTGGAGGCACAAATCGTTCCTTGGGGCCACAGCTTTCAGGGTGCAGCCGTCCCGCCAATCGGATGGTCGGTCAGGCGAGTGATCAACAGTTTCATAGGATTCTCTCGCTCTGCGCTGTTGGAGGTCGGCATGAGCAGTGCTACCTCAGTCCTCGACGGGGCCGAATGGAAACTGCAGGAAATATGGGCTAAGCAACATGGTGGAGAGAAGATACTGGAGAAACTTCTCAGCGCGGCGCGTGTTGAGTGTACGAGCCGGGGCGCTCAGTTCATCGTGACACGATTTGCGACTGGGGAAAGCGAGAGAAGAGACAAATGGTTGGCCGAGATATGTCGCCGCGCTCAAGCAAAATTTGTGGCCATAAGCGGGCGATTCACTGGAGACCCGGAGTATTTCATGGCTGCCCGGGCAGGATCCA
>JANLWZ010000135.1:0-4639 GCA_031364865.1 Elusimicrobiota bacterium | reverse complement strand
GTGGATTCGACATGATGTTGCGGTAAATATCAAAGAGCGGACTGGAAGCTTCGCGGAATGTAATGACTTCGTCAAGCCAGAAGCTCGTGCTTGCTAAGTGGTAAAACCGGAGTGCGCAGGCGAGTGCCGTCATCAGGCCAGCAACGAACCAGAGGAATCTTTTATGAAGCTGATCTTTCATGACGTAGAGCTAAATTACTCTAACCAAACCCAATCGACAGCGCGCAAAAAGTGCGGATTGTCGGTTGGAACAAGAGCATTCACACGCAGCGCGCTTTTGGAATTCGCGAGCTCGGCTCCTTCCAGGACAATAATATCTGAAGGGGCCTCCACATTAGCTTGGATGGCGAACAGAGTGCCTGGTTTGAGTTGCCTCACAAATCGGTCGAGACCGTAGTTGGCTACCCCGGAGGCAGTGGAACGCATGGATTGGACAGCTTGATCAGGGGAGAACGTCGGCAATCCCATAGGTGGTATGCGTGTCGTATCTCCAGAAATCATGACCACAGGATCAGAATGAAGGCGAAGGGTGAAAGGCGTTCTGAATACGGGTCCGCGGTGTGATTTGATCAGAAACCATCCGATGCCCAGCAGAATTGATGAGAGAACTAGTCCTGCTGAAACCCATGCGAGAATGGGTCGATAGCGGGTGGATGGATTTGTTAGAAGCGGTGGTCCCTGACGCGACATAAACGAAAGGGATAAGCTTAGGGACACTGCTAGTAAAGGAAGCGCGAGCGCCATCCCTCGAAATCCTCCGTCGCCCCAGACCAGGGGCAGGCTGACCAATAAGCTTATTGGCACAAGAAGTACAAAAACGCCAAGTCCTCGATTGCGGAAAGTGAGGCGAGCCGCCGCAATCAAACTTGCAATCCAAATGATCCATGACAGGATCATCGGATTCAGTCCGTGGCGAGGAAACGGCCCCTGAAGCATGTCACGCCAAGTGAAGATGGGTAGATAGAGGATGGCCATGACAAAGCCTGACCACAGATCTCGAAGACATTTCCTCAGGGCAGGGCGAACATCGCTGGTAAATAATTGCCATGCTTCTCGGTACATGAGTGCCGTGTATTGATCGAGTGGGAGATCCTTTCGAGCAGGGTTGTGTGCGTTAAAAGTGTTATAGGCTTCTCCCCATGTGCTGCCCGTGGCTAGACCATAGAGAGTGGGTGCCACATTAGCGTTTTCTACTGCCATTGGCGCGGCCACGAGTTTGAATGCTGCCTTGTTGAAAATCAACATGACGAATAGGCCCCCGCATACGGTTGCGATTCTCACCCATCGGCCTAACCGTTTCCCGGCGATTTCGCAGGCGATAGGCAACAGTAAAAGCCCGAAGGGTCCCGGGCGGATGAGCCAGCCCAAAAATAAGTACAGGTAGCCGGCCAGTCGATAGCGAAAGCGATCGCTCCCCCAACCAAAAATAGAAAATGCGACCCCAAGGCAAGCGCACGTTATGCCGGAGCATTCTGCAAGGAATGATCCGAGGGATCCCCATACCCCCACCAGCGCCACTAGACCGGTAATGATCGCCGAACCGGGGTTCAGGCTGACCCACACCACGCACACTAAACTGGTGAGAGCTAAAGCGCAGAATACGACTTGAACGATGAGGCTTCCGAAGTAATGTCGACCTGTGACTATTAATTCTCCGGATCGTATCAGGGCATGTACCGGGCGGCGAGCCGCCCATAGGATCCGTTGACCGCGGCTCACTGCGATGGATCCTGAGTACCATGCTCCTGCGTCAGAAAATGGAAGTCTATTTGCCAATAGTGCGCTTGAAGTTCCTTGATAACTCCATGCGGATGTGTTCGGTCGATTTGCAGACGTCCAACCCGCGAAGAGCATGCTCAGAGAGATCGATAGGATAAATGTCAAAAGATGAGCCGTTGGGGGGAGCGACCCCGCGGCTCTGAAGGAGAAGCTGGGGAGATAGGCAATAGCGAAACCCGCGAGCATGCCAGCCACAAGACAGAGCTGGATATTCATTTCAAGCAAAGAGCAAGTCCAGCCATGTCGTTCGGGACAAAGAAATCCAACCAGCAATGAAGACACCAGAATCCCAAGCGAACCCCCGGGTAGTCCGGCCAATAGCCAATGTGATAGTCGAATCGGACGGGTTCGCTGCAAGATGAATAGAAACGACAAACCAGCCATGGCCAAGCTTAGTCCCATGACTAAGAACCGATGGTCAGCTTGCCTTCCCTTGGAAGTGGGAGGAGGTATTCTGGATAAGTGCCACCGGATATGTAGAGTGCGAAGATGCACATGCTCGGGAAGGGATAGATAGAGGCCGGCAGAATCGAAGTCCTCTCCTCGAAGTGTAAATTCGCCACGAGGGCCGCTGCCTATGAGGGCAAGATTTGGGTTAGGCTGCAATTCTGT
This sequence comes from Elusimicrobiota bacterium, assembly GCA_031364865.1. Lineage (GTDB taxonomy): Bacteria > Elusimicrobiota > Elusimicrobia > 2-01-FULL-59-12 > 2-01-FULL-59-12 > JANLWZ01. The sequence continues at coordinate 2,248 of JANLWZ010000135.1, read as the reverse complement.
CGAATCGTTCAGAATAACCGCGTGCTGGTTTTCAAACTGATTTTGGTCAGTATCCAGAGGATCAATCCGCCAACCCTTTTCGACGAGTTGATGGACTGCGTCACTTAATTTTGGGAGTGGAATGATCAAGCCGTTCGTGCCATAACGGGAGACTCGCGTGGGGGGTACGATTTGTATTACTTTTTGGTTCTCACGTTCGAAGTTTTTACTTAGGAACGCTGCCATTATTGTGAAGACGGCGCCAGCGAGAACCGCACACGTCAAGATTGGCCACCCGCCTGCCTCGCCGTGCCGCCGTCTGGATGGCCTTGTCCTGATGACTGGCTTTAGATTCTTGGAATCAACCACAAAAACCCTTCTTGGGCCAGCCATAAGTGTTAAGGTGGTACTTCATGGACGGGAATTATACCCCTAAGGAGATATTTTTATGGACGAAAAAGAGATAGCGATGCTGGCAGCGACGATTATGGTGGGTGTCATCACAGGAGAGCGGGCGAGCGCGGATGAGAAAACGCTGAAGCGTTCCGTAGATCTGGCCTATCGACTGAAAGCGATTGTGGCGGAGCGGCAAGTAGCCTCACCGACACCTACCAGTGAAAAATAGAGGTGATGCTGGACCGTTCGTCGGTCCAAAGGGCGCCGCCACAAGAATCCACTTTGATCCGATAATTCCCTGCGCGGAGTCCGCGTTATTCGACACACGCTGCTTGCGTACCGCATCCCACTGAAGCGCATGCGAAATGCGTCCGGCCAAGGTTTGCCTTCATTGAGGCAGCTGTAAATGCAGGAGGTCCTTGATCAGCTTGGCGCCAGCTTTCGTGCCCTGCGGAGAGGGATGCATGGAGTCGCCAATCGTGTAAAACGTATGGGGAGCTGTGCCTTGTCCATGCTTTTTCCAATCCCTGGAAAAGACGGTATCGAGTCGGCGTACAGGCAGATGAAAATGCGCGCAGATGGCCTCCACAGAAGTGAGTTCTCCTGGCCGCACCAGCGCTTTCTCATACCCGGGCGGATGCCGGATGCCAGTTTTCTCAAAGCTAGGCCACAGAAGGATGAGTGTTTTGAATCCATGCTGCCTTGAAAGCTCATGTAGCAGCTGCATGCCGGCGAAAACATTGTTGCGTCCGATAGCTCCGCCATGCCACTCCACCACATAAGAAGGATCCATCTGCGCGCGGAACTGAAAAAGATTTAACGTAAGGCTCAGGTAACGCACGAGTGCGGAATGGACAAAGAGCGCGTTCACGATCGGCGGTCGCGGAAAAGCGAAGGGGTTGAATCCATTGTGGTTCTCGTAGTCGTTTTGCGTAAAAACAACGAGGACCATGTCCGGCGCGTAGGCCAGTCCCTTCGTCTTTAAGAGTTCGATTTCGCTGCGCGTGCAGTAGCCGCTGACACCGAAGTTCAGCACTTCTACAGGAGGACGATGACCGGCGAACTGCATTTCTAATTGTCGCGACAGCGTATCGTTCAGGTCCAGAATGCCGTCCCCGCAGACCACGGAGTCTCCCAGCATCAGGATGCGGTAGACGCCCTCAGGTTTCTGGCGCGCTCGTTCGACATCTCTTTGCCCCTGCGCATTAATATAAGGAAAGGTCTGCCAGAGATCCGGCGTGGCATCGCGGTAATTCTTTTTAAATTCGTAGGCGAGGATGGGATTGGAAGAGAGTTTGTAGGCCGTTTTATCCACCTGGACGCTCATACGACGTATTTCGGGAGCCAGGTGAAAGGCGCGAACGACGACTTCGCAAAGCAGCACACTAACGACCAGCGACACGAAGAGAACAAGCAGTCGCTTGTTCAATCTACGGAATGACACATTTCTGAAGTTGCACCGCCGCAAAACAGGAAAGCTGGCGTATGGCTGAAAGGGGCTTCAATAGGCTTTCGATACGTAAAAAGACCGGGGCAAGAAATTTCTTTAGAGGAAGAGGAATGCGCAGGATCAGTGAATTTAAAACAACGAGATAGCCAATATTGCCGCCATAACGCAGCCGAAGCGTTTTGAATTTCGTCCTGTAGTCGACGAGAAGTTTCTGTACCTGAATGGCTTCTTCGTTGGCCTCAAACATGGAGTCGGAATTGTACCAGTGAGCGCGGAAAAAATTTGCCAGGGATTCGGCATGCGCTTCAACAAAACACAAGTAACCGCCCGGCTTGAGAATTCTGTAAATCTCGTCCATCGCCTGATACAGAGACGGATGCAAATGATGAAGACCCCCCACCACGACGACAGCATCGAAGGCGG
>JANLWZ010000112.1:0-1723 GCA_031364865.1 Elusimicrobiota bacterium | reverse complement strand
GCCAGTAAGAATGACTCGATGATCGCCGACCACTTCCCCTTCACGGAAGGATTCGAAGGTCACCTTTTCTTTGCTGACTTTCTCGATGAGTCCCCCCGCCTGCAAAGCGGTTCCTGAAGGTGCATCTTTCTTATGGATGTGATGCGTCTCCTGAATATGGATCTTGTAGCCAGGCAATGCTTTCGCTAAGAGCTGTGAAAGCACAAAAAAGACGTTCACACCCAGGCTCATGTTCGCCGACCAGACGATGGGGATTGCACGTGCCGCTTTTTGAATGACCCCTTGTTGTTCTTTGGAAAAGCCAGTCGTGCCCAACACATAAGGCTTTTTCTGCTTTACAGCTTCTGCCAGATGCAGCAGCGTCGCTTCGGGTTGTGAAAAGTCGATAACAACCTGCCCAGGCTTCATTTCCATAGGCTTCGTGTTCACGTCGAGCCGTGCGACCACTTCCAGCGTAGCGTCCTCCGCTGCAAGTTCAGCGATCCTTGTACCCATACGTCCGCGAGCGCCAACGATGATGAGTTTGAGCTTAGGCATTGTTTTTCTTCAGCAACGAACATTCCTTGAGGGCCTTAAACAATTTCTTGCGCGCCTCCGCCGACATCGGCAAAAGCGGCAGGCGCATTTCTTCGCGACAAAGGCCCAGCTGTTTCATCGCTGCTTTTACAGGAATAGGGTTGGTTTCGAAAAAGAGTGCTCGCATCAACGGAAACATCTGCGTATGAATCGCGCGGGCGCGTTCAGGACTACCGTGAGCCCAGCACCGGACCATTTCGGACATGGCCTGCGGCAGGATGTTAGCAATGACGGAAATGACACCGCTCGCGCCAAGGGACATGAGAGGGAGCGTCAGCGAGTCATCGCCCGAGAGGACCGTGAAACGCGACATATCCACAGAGGCAGCCAGCTGGCTGGTGTAGTCCATAGTGCCGGAGGCTTCTTTAATTCCAACGATCGTTGGACAGTTTTCGGCCAGTCGGATCACAGTCTCGACCGGCAGATTAATCCCGGTGCGTCCCGGAATGTTGTAGAGGATCAGTGGAACCTTCGTCGCTTTCGAGATCGCTTTATAGTGCGCGTAGAGCCCAGCCGGTGTCGGCTTGTTGTAGTAAGGGACGACAGAGAGTGCCGCCTGCGCGCCCGCTCTTTCGGCATGCTTCGCTAGATCAATCGCCTCGCGTGTGGAGTTGGAACCAGCGCCGGCAATAACCGGAACCCGGCCTTTGGCCGCCTTGATAACGATTTCATTCACCTGTTTGTGTTCGTCATGAGACAGGGTGGCGGATTCTCCTGTAGAGCCGCACGGAACGAAACCGTCGGTGCCATGATCAAGATGGAAATCGACAAGCCATTTGAGGCGCGCGGTATCGACCCGACCGTTTTTAAATGGTGTGACCAGAGCAACGAATGAGCCTTTAAACATGGAATTCTCCCCTAAATGTCTTTCGTACTGGACCTTCAAGCGTAATGTTACTGGCCGGCCTTATGGAATCGCCGGGATGCATCGTGAAATTTACCGTAAGCGTGTCTCCGCCGGCGACGACACACTTCACCGGCGCTTTGACCAGACCACGCAACGCCGCCGCTATCGCGCTGGCCGTTACGCCCGTGCCGCACGCCAGCGTCTCGCCTTCTACACCGCGTTCATACGTTCTTACACGCAGCTTGTTCGCGCCAATTTTCTGAACAAAGTTCACATTCGTGCCTTTAGGTCCGAAGGCGC
>JANLWZ010000110.1:0-11929 GCA_031364865.1 Elusimicrobiota bacterium | reverse complement strand
CGCTCAATGGCGCCAACCAGATTACAGAGATTCGATACACCGATGAAAGAAGTGGGACGCCCCTGAGCACCTTCATTCGTCCCCTTTCGCCGATCCCTCTGCCACGAACTTTTATCGGCCGGATGCCGCCAAGAGCTTTTGGAGCAACATTCGCGTCGGAAGCGATGATGAGCGCTCCGATCATTATCAATCAAGCTCCTGTAAGTCCCATGGAGTTTGCCACCGAGATCCGAGGCAATAAAATTATTTCACCTAAGATGCCGACGGAGTATGTTTCTGTGCTGGATTCTCCTCTCGTCATCGGGCCGGATCTCAAACCGGTAGCGCCGAAACTTACCCTCGAAGAGCTTCTCAGACCGCACGGCAGATTCGAAATTATCCCAACCAAATAGGACGGCAGATTCTCAGCCACGTACGGCGGATCTTTGGCCCCATACGGCGGATATTCGGCAACAGACAGCAGATCTCCGGCTACATACGGCAGATCTTCAGACACATACGGCAGATCATTAGCTCCGAACGGCAGATTTTTTGCTACGAATGGCGGATTTTTGTGGACTCTGAACTCTGATGAATTTATTTAGAGCATGAGCGAGGAGGATGTAGCGATGCTGCAACTGTTTGGCCTTCTTTTGATCCAGCAACCCACTTCTTTCGCCTCTTCTTAACCAACTGATCGTTTCTTCCAGAGAACCACGCGCTATCGAATAAAAGCGTAATGAATCCAAACTATGAAGTCGTCCGTAACCCTCAACGATATTTGCTCCCACCGAATCTGATGAACGAATCATCTGATCGCCGATGTGCCGCCTATCGAATTGAGTCCAAGCAGTAACGACTTGGCGGATCTCATGAGAAAGATCCTCCGCGGTATGCACAACCCATAATTGGCCTGCTTTTAAGGACATGGCGATAATATGCTCCATCCCTTAGATGAAGTAACTGCCATTTTATTCACAACATGCCGTTGGGTTTCTGACTTTTGTGGCAGGAGCTCCGCCGTTTGTTGCGGGAGATCCGCCGTTAGTCGCTGAAGATCTGCCGTTGGTTGCTGAAGATCCGCTGTTTGTTGCCGAAGATCCGCAGTTAGTTGCTTAAGATCCGCCGTCTGATTCTGAAGATCCGCCTTTTTACTTTATGACGGTGAATTTGCCGCGGGTTTTGTTGCCTTGCGCATCGGTGACCAGGTGGAAATAGAGTCCGGAGGCGACGCGCTCGCCGGAATCGTTGCGGAGGTCCCAAGCGACGGAACCGGTGGGAGCCGAGAGGGTTTTTACCCACCGGCCGGAGACGGTGAATATTTTGACAGTACTGTTGGCGGGCATCTGATCGAAAGTAAGGGCTTGGTCGCCGCGTGCGGCACGGACGGGATTGGGGTAGACGCGCACGCTCACGACATTCTCACCTACTAAATGAATCGTCGCGCTCGCCCAGGAGGAAGTCTGACTGCCGTTCACCACCTGGACTTGGACCATGTAGCTGCCGGGTGATAGGCTCAGGCTCGACAGGCTCAAGAGCGGCACCGCGGTCGTGAGGGTGGCAAAGTTGGACGCTCCCGTAGCCTGCAAACTCGTCGCACGTCCCGATTGGAGATCGCTCCCGACCGTCTCAAATATCCAATTAAATCCGCTCGCCTGGCCGTTGTAAGTCAACGAAATCGTGTCCTTCGGGGAGTAACTCCTGCCGTCGATGCCCGACAAGTCCGGATCCAGCGGCACGGGGCCAACCGTGGGCAGTAGATCAAGATTCGTGAGCTTCACATCATCCATCCAAAGGATCCCCGTGCTCGTATTGCCGGCGACGGCGAAGAAGAAGCCCGGTCCGCCAACGGTGGTACGGAACGGCACTTTGACCAGCGTCCACTCAGAACTACCAGTCGGCATACTATTAGCGTGGGCATAGGTCCACCCGCCGTCAGCCGCGGGGATTTTCGCTGCGATGGCAAGAGAGTTGGTATTCCCCGAGGCTTTCACCCACGCGGACCATTCATAGCGCGTGTCGGGCAGAAAATGATAAGCCTGACGCAGGCCTGGCGAATCCTGGAGACCACCAGGAATTTTCAAGGACCGGTTGCCGCTGCGCGCCATCGTGGTGTCTAATTGCCAGCCGTCACCATTCGGTTCCCAATTCCACGGCGTTTCAAACGATGGATTGTAAGGCTCTAAAATATCCGGCGTCGCAAACAGCATGCCGCTTTTGGCGGGCAAGTCGTAGGTCGTTACGGGGACACCCTCGGCGGTTACAAGAGTGGTTGAGAGGTTGACGGTATAACGGGACTGGCTGTTATTCCACCACACTTCCCCTTTGGCAAACGGACGCCTGTAGACCTGGCTTGATTTTTCAATCGCCGGTCCCGCCGGCAAACCCAAGGCGAGATCCCAGTCCTTGAAAAACGTGAGACTTCCAAAATACTCTCCGCCATTAACAGGGGTCCAGTAAAGCAGTGGGGTTTGCGATCCACGGAAAAACGTTAAATAGGCCGCAAGGTAATACCGTGCAAGGGCTTGCTGGGCCGCAAGCGTTGAATGGGCCCAATCACGAACCGCGTAGCTATTAAGAGCGATGAACGCGAGCTTATGCATGCTCTCTACATCATCGAGCAATTGTTTTACGGCCTGGGCGGCCGTCCCCCCCGCGGACATATCGGTGGTAAAGAGTTCGTGGGCGTTCTCCCACCAGAGGCCATCGGAATTCTGCAGCAGCTGTTTCTGATAATTCAGATCATAATCCTGACGATTCATGTGATAGGCGTTGTAAATATGCATTTTGCCTTTTGGCCTGAAGACGCTTTGCATGTGCGCAAAGAGCTGGACCATGCCTCCGGTCCACTGGATGCGGACACCATCGGGAATATCCGCAAGATCACCCTGGCTTGGTGGATTCACCGAACCTTGCCAGTCATCAATGATGCCGTCGGCGTTGTACTGATTTAAAAGCGTCAAAAGCTTTTGCGTGATGAACTGCTGATAGCCCGGATTCGTCACGTCCATCAAGTCGCCATGTTCCGCATGCGCTATACGGTTTGCCGGGACGATTGGCATATTCTTCTTATGGACAAACCAGGACTCGTCGAAACCTTCGACTCCCTGCAGCGGCCACCCCTTGGTGGTCGACCAATAGAGGAAGATCTTTGCGTTCGGATTGACTTGTTTGATCTGCTGAATAACACGTGCGTAGATGGTGGAATTAGCCGAAAGCGGCGGAGATTGATCAAAAAAGATATAGGGCGTGCTGATTTTTGACAGGAAACTCAGCTCTTCGGGAGAGAACTCGGCCGTTCTTTGAAAACCGTCATGGTTATTCTGGGAAAAGGATATGGAAAGCGCGAGCGGTATGCTGGGGTTCGGCGTCGATTTAGTGGCCCACACTTCTCCGAAAGGGTTGTAGGAAGCCTCGTAAGCGCTTTTTGGAGGCTGCAGTCTGAAGGTTGAATGGACCTCCGGTTCCCAGGCCGGTGGGGGTGGTGGAGGTGGAGGCGGGTTGACGGTCAGAGTCAGGTAAATGTCGCTGGTTCCTGCGACATTGCCTGCCCTCAGATAGACATTATTGTAAGTGCCCACTGTGGTGGGCGTTCCGGTAATCAAGCCCGTAGCTCCGTTGACGGACACACCCGCAGGAAGCTGATAGGCTTCATAGATAATGGGGTTATTAGTTGCTGTAATCTGATAACTGAAGGGAACACCCACCTGCCCGCTGGCTGTTGTCGAGCTGGTGATGACCGGCGGTGCGGGATTGATCGTGACAAAAAAAGGCGCTTTCAGTCCGGTCCCGCCGCTGTTGGTAGCGCTCACCCAATTCGAAAAAATCCCCAGTTGCGTAGGTGTGCCGGAGACGATGCCCGTTTGGTCATTAAAGCTCAGGCCGTTGGGCAACACGGGCCCGCTGCAGCCCGACAAACAAGACGTAAGCGAAAAGTTCGTGGGATTATTGGTAGCGGTGATCTGATAATTGAAAGCGGTACCGACGGTTCCATAAGCAAAACTGACGCTGTTGATAACTGGCGGCGGTAGAGGCGCTGGGTTCACCGTAAGCGTTAATGAACCGCTGCCTGTTCCTCCCCGATTGAGGGCGCGCAGGGTGACGGCATAACTACCCGCGGTAGTCGGAGTGCCGGAAATTATTCCCGAATCTTGATCCAGAGCAAGGCCCGCTGGAAGTCCCGTCGCTCCAAAGTTCGTGGGCGAGTTCGAGCCGGTGATTTTATAGCTGAACGGAGTGCCCACCATTGCCGAGGCGGATCCTATGCTCGTGACGGCCGGCACCGGAAGTAGCGGGACAAGCGCCCTGCCGATCGCTGTGTAACGTGCACGCACTTCCGGGATGTCTTGAGTCCCAATGAATGGCCATTGTCCTATGGGGTTAAAGCTCTGCCAGAGATGAGGGAAAACACCCACGACAGCAGGATTGGACGCCAGATCGTAATTGCAATTTATCCGATCAAGCATCACATCAATATCGGGTCCACCTTCCCATATCCAGGCTCCGACGGGAACAAGTATCGCCCGCTGCCCCGGGGTTAACTTTTGCAGAAGCTTGTTTTGCGTGGCGGTGAGGTAATCGCAGTCGGAGCCATAAGCGTCGAATCCGACCCAATCGTGCCCGGCGGGGAACGTTCCACCAGGCATTCCTTCCGGATTTCTAATTTCATCGGCCGTGAAAATAGCGGCGACAGGGACTTGTGGAAATGTGGAATGGATGAGAGCGTTGGTGGCTTCCAACTCCTGTTTCATACTCATGGGAGTACACCCGGGAGTTTGACTGCATTGGAGGAATGGCTCGTCCGCCGTATAAAAAGCGGCCACATTGTCTATATAGGGGGCGAGGAGGGCGGCCACCGTCGGCCACCCCGTAGCAAATCCTCCGGGGTCGTAGATGCCGACATATCTTGTATAGAGAATGCTTTTTTGACCGCGCCGCGCAGCCTCCTTGAACAGCGTCAGCCAATCCCCCGGCCCGTTTCCGACTATGATCCATGCGACGTTGCCATGATCGACATAACCCGCCGAACAGCCGTTTGATGGTGTATTGCAGTTTCCCCATAAGAAGTCCGATCCATAGTATCCAAAGTACTTCAAATCAGGATTGGACTGGCCAGTGGCAGCTCCTTCGCTGCCAGAAGCGGCTTGAACACGCGGTGAAAGGGAGGTCATCAAGCAAAAAATAAAGGGCAGGAAAAGCGTCCCTGCCCTTGTTTTTCCGATCATAAGATGACTTTGCCTGTTGAATGTTACAGTGAAGCAACGACCAATGTTACTGATGTGTTAATTCGTCGGGGCGGGGGTCACTTGATAACGGTGAGAGAGTTACTCCCAAGCAGACTGCGGGTTTCTGAAAAATTCCCGCACCAAAACGCTCGAGATGGCTTTTGGGGTCCGGCCGGGGGTAATAACTTTGATGCGGGCCCTGGGATATCGGTGCTGGAAGACCTGTAGTCCCTTAAACTGTTTCTCGGCCGGGCTTGATTTTATTTCAAGCCCCAGGATTTCAGTCCCCCTGCGTAGTACAAAATCGACTTCAGCATCACGATCCCGCCAATAGAAAATCTCACTTCCTTCCTGTTCGGCTTGCGTCACCAGCAACGCGCCGATGGCATTCTCCATAAGCCGGCCTCGCCAGGCGGGGTCGATCGGAAGCGGGGGGGTCGTAAACTGCAGGGCGTTAACCAACGCATTATCTCGAATGATGATCTTAGGAGTGGATGTCTTCTGCCGCAGCCTATTGCCACTCCAGCGAGATAACGGTGTAAGCAAAAAGGCCGCCGCCAAAAGATCAAAATAGTGGACCAGCGTGGTGGCGTTGCCTGCATCGGTTAATTGTCCCAGCATCTTTTGATAGCTGAGAATTTCTGCCGGATGCGCGCAAGCCATGCCAAAGGCTTGGCGTAAAAGGGCGGGTTTTTGAATCGGCGACATCAGAAGTACATCTTTACCTAGGACGGCCTCAATCAGAGTGTCTCGAATATATCGCGACCAGCGAGCTGGATCTTTCCGCAGCTGCAAACCTCCCGGGTAACCGCCGAACAGCAAATACTCCTCCAAGGTGATAGAAAAGCAAGCCCGGCATTCGGCATAGCTCCAATGCGGAAGACGATGCAGCTCAAAACGGCCAGCCAGACTTTCCGTTAAACCGCGTTGGACCAGCAGAGCGGAGGAGCCCAGGAGAAGAACCCGCAGGCGCCTCCCCTGACGGTGATCTTCATCAAACAGCCCCTTGACCACTTCACTCCAACGAGCAATCTTTTGGACTTCGTCCATCACCAGAAGAGGGTCTGGTTTCTTCGGCGCGCAGGAGGCTCGCGCCTGGCGCCATTGATCAACGAGCCAGGCGGCATCAGGAGGATTGGGTTGATCGGCAGAGGCCCAGAAGGTGGGACCTTTCCAACGGGCTGCAATTTGGGAGGCGAGGGTGCTCTTGCCCACCTGCCGAGGTCCTGAAATAACTTGGAGGCGTAAAGGGCTGCCGGTCAAATAGTGATTCAGGCGATCAAACCAAGGTTGTCTGAAAAAAGTCTTCACGCACGAAAAGATACATTACCACGACAGAAATATCAACGATTTGTTCAGTGCTCTGATAATCCCGGATTTACGTCCCCTGCAGCATGGAGGGCACCACATGAGCGGTGTTATCGAATGACCGTGAATTTTCCGCGCGTTTTGTTCCCCTGGGCATCAGCCGCGAGATACAGATAGAGCCCTGAGGCGACCCGTTCACCGGAATCGTTGCGCAGATCCCACGAGACCGAGCCGGTGGGAGCCGAGAGGGTTTTTACCCACCGGCCGGAGACGGTGAATATTTTGACAGTGCTGTTGGCGGGCATCTGGTCGAAGGTGATCGCTTGATCGCCCCGGCCGGCACGGACAGGATTGGGATAGACGCGCACGCTCACGACATTCTCGCCTGCTAAATGAATCGTCGCGCTCGCCCAGGAGGAAGTCTGACTGCCGTTCACTGTCTGCGCCCGTACAAGGTAGGCGCCCGGCGAAAGTGACAGATTCGCCAGGGACAAGCGAGGCGCTGTGGTGGTCACATTGGCTTTGGCAGAGGCGGGCAAGCCAAGGCTAAGCGTGCGTCCTGCGACGCTTGCAGGATCAATCTCCCAATTAAACCCAGTAGCGTCTCCGCTGTAATTGAGAATCAAATCATCTCCAACATGGAATGTTCGGCCATCCAGCTCTGACAGATTGGGTGCCGATGGTGCCAAGGGTATTACCGTAGCTGGTGTTACCGTGATGGACACCTGGGAAACTGGGCTGTCCACAAAACCGTTGTTGGCCTTAAAAGTAAAGCTGTCGGACCCGACGAAGCCCGAAGTAGGCGTGTAAGTGAGTGAAGTGACGGATCCCGAGAGCACGCCATGCGCCGGGCTGGTCACGATGGTATAGGTCAGGGGCAGGTTACTGGGGTCAGCACCAGAGAGCGTTAAGGCCTTAGGCGTATTGAACGTCACCGTAACGGTTTGCGCATTGGCCGTTGGTGCGGGCGGGTTAGCAACAGTGACCGAGACAACTGCGCTGAGGCTATCCGCAAATCCGTTATTGACCTTAAAAGTAAAGCTGTCAGGGCCTGCATAGCCGGCGCTGGGTGTGTACAAGCGACTAGCGCCTGATCCAGACAAGGTGCCGTGTGCAGGGATTGTCACGATGGTGTACATCAGCGGAAGGCTGTTGGGATCGCCGCCGGATAAAGTAATGGCTTTGGCCGTATTGAATGCCGTGGTGACTGTTTGTGCATTGGCCGTCGGCGCTGGAGGGTTGTTGACAGTGATCGAGACGGTGGCGTTTGAGCTATCGAGATAGCCGTTATTGGTTTTGAAGGTAAAACTATCAGACCCGGCGAAGCCGGAAGTGGGAGTGTAAGTGCGTGACGCGCCAGCACCCGAGAGCGTGCCATGCGCCGGACCGGTCACGATGGTATAGGTTAAAGGCAGGTTTGACAGGTCGGTGCCAGAGAGTGTGACGGCGATAGGCGTATTGAACGCTGTGGTGAGGACTTGAGCGGTTGCTGTGGGAACGGAGGGAAGGACCGTCAGCGTGAACTCATTGGTTAGGGCGAAGCCTCCACCGTAGTAAAGCTCACATCGGAACAGGCTGCCATTGTCCTCCAGGATCGTGGGCGGGGTCGTGTAGGAGCTGCTCAGAAGGCCGCCTCCGCTTTCGATCTTCACATTTTGCTGGCGGGTGATGTTGAACCATACGATCTGCTGAGGCGCGCTCGAGAGTCCCAGGCTGAAAGTGGCGGTTTGGCCGACGGTGACCGTCATGTTCTGGGGTTGCTGGGAAATGGGATTTGTGACGGTCACATTCAAAATGGCGTTACCGGTTCCCCCCGCATTGGTGGCATGGAGAGTAATCGGATAGACGCCGGGAGACACTTTTGAACCTGAAAAAATGATGCCGGAAGTCGTATTGATAGAAAGTCCGGGGGGAAGGTTGTCAGCGGAAAAATGGGTGGGACTGTTCGTGGCCGTGATCTTGTAGCTGTAGAAAATGCTCTGGGCGCTCAGCATGCTGAACGTAGTCAGGCTGGTGATGACCGGCGGTAGTAGCGTGGAAGTTACGGTTATCCCGGAGCCGGGCCCTGCCAGCAGCTGGTCGGGTACCGGCGGGTTGCCGATGTTAACGACGTAGGCATAGATCTGATGGGAGTTGCCGTCCGCCGGAGGCGTCCAGACGAAACCGTGCGCCGCATTGCCTCCGCAAGCGGCAGCGACATCGGGCCGTGATTGATTCGCAAGGGTCGTGCCCAGGAGCGTGTTATTTTGATCGCGAAACTTGATGGTCAACGGCTGGGTGTAGTCGTCGCCATCGCAGGCCCAACCCGACACTGCCGAATTAGTGGTCGACTCATGAGAACCAGCGGGCAGATTCAAGTCAAAACCCATATGGGCCAAATCCCAGGTGGCAAATTGGTCTGGCGGGACCCCATTGGCTCGCATCGTGTCGATATGGAGGCGCCCCGCAAGGACAGGATCGGTGACGACATGCCGGTCAGGAGTGCCGACCAGTCCCGGTCCATCAATCCAATCGTTCGGCTTGATGCTGATGGTACTGACGGCCAGCCCGCTTAAGCTGCTGTTCAAGAACACCAGGTCCAAGCGCTTATATACCCCATGCGAAGCCAGGGCAAAAGAGTCCAGTTGATCGTTGTAAAGCCAATCCACACCGACTTTATTCATATCTAAGGTATAGCTCGTATGCGTCGCTGCGGAGTAGGGCTGGAAATTTCCCGGTCCGACAAGCTCCTCTACCCCGGTCTGGAAGGTGGGATCGGCGGAGCGCAGAACATACACACCGCCTCCGTTGAAGGGGTTTCCGGCTTTTCCCGTGGTGTCGGTGTGAATCAGGTAATACTTGCCGTTGGCATACGTCACGCTGGGTTGCCCTGCGCCATATTTATTGGGCACTTCATTCCACCCTGGCTGGCCGGGCAGAATGTTGGCCATCATGATGGGGTTACCGTTATTCAGCCGCGTCCAGGTTTTTCCGTCGGGGCTGGAGGCCACGCCGAAATTTGAGGTGTTGTAGGGATTCGTGCCTCCGGGAGGCGCGAAGGGCTCCTTCAAGCCGCCGTAATACATGTAGTAGGTTCCATTCACTCGGATCACGCTGGGATCACAGGCATGCGACCCGTCAAACGTATTTTGACCGGTGGGCGCTAAGGCGGTTTGAGGACTGCTCCAAGGTCCATCCAACGAACTGGCTTCGGAATAGAGGATATAGTCCCCTGCGACTCCAGCACACCACCACATTTTGTAGGTATTTCCATCCTTCATGACTGAAGGTGCGTAGTCGTAGAGGGCCAACGCCGGGTCTGACGACCCGCGCCGCATCACGGTCGCATTCCCCCCGCGGCCGTTGAAATTGCCGGGCCAACAGGTAGGCACGTCCGGGTAGACGCTTTCATAAATGCAGGTGGGCGGACTTGAACAGGAAAGGGTGCTCGCTCCTGGGGTCGAAGGAGGTAGTGCAACGAAGGGGCCGGACCCATCGAGCGGACCGGCCTGCGCATAAATCGTATGCGGCTGGCCGTCCTGAAAAACCGATGAGGTGGGAAAGGTGAATCCATGGGCACCACCACATGGATTATCAGGCCGTGGTTGATTCGCTAAGGCGGTGCCCAGAAAAAGACCGGTCGGTGAATCGAGATAAAAATGGACGGCCTCTTCGCAGGCCCAACCGGAGACTACTGAACAATTCGCCGCATCAATAAAGCCGGCCCATGCCAAACCACTTTGCAGGCTCACCAAAGAAAAAAACAGCAAAAATGGGGCCAACGCGGCCGCCCCATGGGGTAGGAGATTTTTGACGCATTTCTGGAGCAGTTTCACACATTCAGTATCACATAAGAATGTTACACGAGAAGGTCGGGAAGGTTAAGGGGATGTAAAATTCAACGGCGGATTCCAAGCTACATACGGCGGACCCCCAGCTACAAACAGCGGATCTCTAGCTACAGAAGGCGGAGCTCCAGTCACGAACTGCGGAGCTTTAGCTGCGAACGGCGGATCTTGTGGCTCAGACGGCGGAGCTCCAGTCACGAACTGCGGAGCTTTAGCTGCGAGCAGCGGATTTTGAAGGGCCCTGAATTCGAATAAAATTGTTCAAAGCTTGTGCGAGGAGGATGTAGCGATCCTGCAACTGTTTGGCCTTCTTATTCATTGCATGCCGTGGGAGGTCTGACTTTTGAGGCAGGAGCTCCGCTCTTTGTTGCCGAAGCTCCGCCGTTGGTTGCCGAAGATCTGCCGTTCGTCGCTGAAGATCCGCCGTATGTGGCTGGGGATCCGCCTTTTTACTTTATAACGGTGAATTTGCCGCGCGATTTGTTCCCTTGAGCATCGGCTGCCAGGTACAGATAGATCCCCGATGCGACGCGATCGCCAGAGTCGTTCAGAAGGTCCCAGGAAACCGATCCGGAGGGGGCCGGGAGGGTCTTCACCCACCGGCCGGAGACCGTGTATATCTTCACCGTGCTGCCCGCGGGCATCTGGTCAAACATCAGGTGATTATCCCCTCGCGCGACACGGACGGGGTTGGGGTAGACGCGTACACTGGCCAGACTCTCGCCGGCCAGCGTGATGGTCGAGAGTGGCGACATGACGTCCACAGTATTGCCGTCTGCCCCGATCACCGCCAGTTTGGTTTGTGCGTCAAAGTTCAGCTGAGGAGAATCCTCCGAGAGCACGGTGAACGTCAGCACCGCGATGGTTCCTACACCTGTCACGGGCATCGAGGGGTCGCATCCCAGCGTGATCGTGGCACTGCTCGCGAACATACCTCCCGCACTTAATTCCTTCTCCAGAAAAGATCCCTTTTGGATGGACAGACCGTGTAAAGCATGCGTCGAGAATTGAATATGCAGCTCCACCGCTGAAACCGTTCTGCTCTTCGTATCCAGGACGACTTGGACAGTCAACGGGTCGCCAATCACCAACGGCTGGTTATCGGCTTCAAATCTCAATAGGGGATTTCCTGCCGCGGCATGAACGGGCCGGCTCATCAGTGTCAGGCCCGCCGCGGTGAGGATGAGCGTCAAGAATGTTTTCATTTTTCTCATCTCAATACACCAGAAATTGGGGCGACTGGGAAATGGGAAAGATCGCCTCTCCATTGATCGCCTGCAGGGGCACGCTCGTCCCCATATTCGACATCAGCGTCATCTGGGACACGGGCACTGGAATGCGAACCACTGCGTTTCCTTTACTGAAAAGCGCGTGAATCGTTTTGCCGTTGGCCTGATAGGTTTGCCAATAGATGACCTGCCCCGTGGGCTGCGGCAGTACGTGCTGCACCTGGAACGTCGACTTGCTGAGCAGTGAGGAAACGGTCTGATACGCGGTGGCGCCAAGCCGGGGCGTGAAATCATCCAGCAGTAATCCATTGAGCGAGAACGTCAGGTCCCAGGGCACCGTGTAGTCGCTAAGATAGAAAAA
>JANLWZ010000100.1:0-2956 GCA_031364865.1 Elusimicrobiota bacterium | reverse complement strand
GCGGAACCGTTGCAGACGCCGCTTCCGTTATCACAGGTATTGCCGCCTGCCGATCCGCACGAGGGTAGAGTAGTGCAGGCGCCTCCGCAGGCGGAGGCGGAAGAGTGGCCGTTGCCCCAAGCGTCGCATCACGACCCGTTACACCCATAGCGGACACAGCACGTAGCGCAGTCGTTGGATGGGAGGTTGTCTGATCCATTGCAAACACCGCTTCCGTTATCACAGGTATTGCCGCCTGCTGATCCGCAGGAGGGTAGAGTGGGAGGGGCCTTACAATTGGACGTGGCGCATGTGCATGTGGAGCCATCGAACTCACAGAAGGCTGATCCGGACCAATCCTGGGGACACGAGCATTCGGAGTCGAACGCGCAGACTCCTCCAAATTCCATTTGATTGCAATCTGCACTTGCCCGTGTGACTGCCGAAAGCAAGAGGGATACGGCAAATAAACTGATCAGAAAACTTCGGGAACCGACAGGATTGGATAAGCTGGAAGGCAGCCACTTCGACGAATTTCCGAATCGTAGTGTAATCATTTCTAATCGGAGTATGTGAGTCGAATGTTAAAACAATATGTATGAGATGTTTCAGTTCTGTAAATTCTTATGCGGGATTATGTGGGCCTTCCGGTGGAAGGTGGTAAGGGTGGAGGACAAAAGGTCGCGGAATGTACGCCGAAGCAAATTGTTAATTCTGCTGCTTACCTCGTGATAAGAAGTTTGCCCTTCTTTTCTTTTCCAACGCTGTTCGTGATGCGGTAAACATACACACCTGAAGCCACAGCCTGCCCATCTTTATTCGTGACGTTCCAGTTCACCGAAGCGGCGCCACTCGTGTTATGGAGTTCCTGCACAAGCTCGCCTTTGACCGTGAATATTTTGATCTTTACCGAAGCATCGCTGTTCAAATTATTGAAAGTAATTCCATTGGCGTGTACCGATGGCTTATAGGGAGTGGGATACGCATGCGCGCCGCTCAGTGGATCTCCTGCAGCATTCTGCTGCTCCACCGTACAAGTGAGGAGTCCAGTGCAAGCACCGGCGTTTCCGCAGGAGTCGCGGCATGTGCCTGGTGAGCAGATACTGCCGCAGTTGGCACCAGGGCAAGTGCAGCTTTGCGCCGCATTGATCGTGGCATTCAGCGTGGCGTTGCCGGTGCCGCCGCAGTTGGAAGCACTTAAGGCGACAGCCGCCGTGCCGGCCGTGACGGGTGTTCCAGAGATCAATCCATTAACGGCGTTGACGAGAAGGCCCGACGGCAGATTCGAAGCTCCAAAACTTGTGGGGCTGTTCGAGGCGGTCAGCTGAAAGCTAAAGGGTACTCCTACAGTACCGGTGAACGAAAGCGCGTTGGTGATCACAGGCGCAAGCGATCCGCAGCAAGACTGAGTTCCCGCACAAGTTCCACCGCAGCCGTCTGAGCAGGTGCTCCCGATGCACGTAGAGGCTGCGCAACTACAGCTTGGAGCCTTGGTGCCTGCACAGAATCCACCACAGCCATTGGCACAGGTGCTCCCAATGCATGTCGATGCCGCGCAGGCACAGCTGGGGCAGCATTGAGTGCCGGCACACGAACCACCGCAGCCGTCACCGCAGGTACTTCCGACACAAGTGTCCACGGCGCACCCGCAGTTGGGCTGTTTGATCCCGTTGTGAACATTCCCGCATGAGTCCGTACATGTGCTGCCAACACAGGTTTGGGTGTTGCAGGAAGCATCTGGTTGGCAGGCTCCGCAAAATTGACTATCAGCTTGACAGACGCCTGAGAAGGCGCAGAAGCTCTGTCCACTACCGCAACAGGTTCCGCCAGATTCGTGTTGGCCAATGCCGCAACAGATACCGTTAGAGCAAAACTGGGTGCCAGGTGAACATTCCGTATCGTCTACGCAAGCTTGCGCTGTAGCGGTCAAGCCCATTAAGAGCATGGTGAAGAAAAATGTTTTAGAAAGTGATTTGTTCATATTCATGTCCTTTTAGCGCTAAATTTGAAACGTGTCTTCCTGTTGAGTATGAATCATGAATGTTACATGAATGTTAAAGGATTACACTAAAACTCTTAGCTCGCAAGGCCCATTTCACGTCTAGTTCTGGCTCATTTTTGCTACACTAGCATCGACTATAAAACATTTGGAGGAGCTTATGAAAACACGTTATTTATCGATTTTTTCGCTGGCATTTTTAGCGCTTTCCCTTACAGGATGCCCAAAGAAGACTCAGCTCAAAACGGATGAACCCGTGCCCGAGGACGCCGCCAAACCCGAAGAAGAACCCTCTTTACGCGGCAAGGATTACAAGGACGTAGAAGGCATCGGATCCATTTATTTCGAGCTGGATCAGACCTCATTGCGCGCCGACGCGCGTGAGACTCTGAACAAAAATTATCAGGTGATTAAAGGACATTCCGACTGGGAAATTCTCGTGGAGGGTCACGCCGATGAACGCGGTACCACGGAATACAATCTCGGGTTGGGACAGAAGCGCGCGGCGGCCGTGCGCTCTTATTACATGAGCCTGGGAATGCGCGGCGGGAAAATCGCCACCATTTCCTACGGCAAGGAAAGCCCACTCTGCAATGATCAGAACGATGATTGCTGGTCAAAAAATCGCCGGGGCGTCACCAAAATCAAAATATCCGAAAAGAAATAATGAACGCTCGCCAGCTCTCCGTCTTATTCGGTCTTTTCCTCCCTCTGATAAGCGGCTGCATGGTCGCGACGCAGAAAGATGTCGTGAAGCTTGACGCCAGCCAGGCGCGTATTCAGAAAAGCCAGGCGGATCTGTCCACAAAAATGTCGGAGCTGAGCAGCAATCTCGAATCGCTGAACAGCCAGCTCGAGACCAGCCAGCAGCGCATGAGCACGCTCTCCCAAAAACTTGATGATCTGCAGGCGGACCTTCAGAGGCGCTTCAATGTGCTGAGCGGGCAGGTGACCGGCACCAACGGCCAAGGGCCGGCC
>JANLWZ010000096.1:0-6244 GCA_031364865.1 Elusimicrobiota bacterium | reverse complement strand
ACCACCAGTGTCCGAAGAGCTCGGCATCGTACATCGACACGATGAGCGGCTTCTTCTGCAGCAAACCGTTCAGATACTCCACTTGTTTCTGGCGGTTAAACATGAAATTGCCAGCATGCCCTGCGGCGACTTCAAGCGCTTCCTGCGGGTTGTAAGGTTCTTTCGCATTCAGGGGGACTTTACCCGTGATTTTGAAGTACTTGATACCGATGTTGCGGCGAACGGCGTCGGAATGCAGATACGGCTTCACATAGTCGTAGTCCAGATCGTAACCGGCATCGCGGTAGAATTCCCGATAGCGTGGGTCGCCGGGATAGCCCGTGTCCCCGGACCAGACTTGATGCGCCGACTCCATGTCACGACCGAAAGCCGCAACGCCCGACGGACAATAGACCGGGGCATAGACACCGTATTGCGGCCGCGGAGCACCGAAGAGAAGCCCGTGGGCTTCCATAAAAAAGAAACGGATACCTTGTTCCTGCATCAGGACATCGTCGCCGGGGTTGTAAGCGCACTCGGGCAGCCAGATGCCGCGCGGGCGCCGGCCGAAATGGCGCTGGTAGTCTTCCGCGGCTTGACGCACCTGCGCCCGCGCGGCCTGGCGTTGATTCATCAGCGGTAAAAATCCGTGTGTCGCGGCGC
Organism: Elusimicrobiota bacterium; assembly: GCA_031364865.1. Classification (GTDB taxonomy): domain Bacteria; phylum Elusimicrobiota; class Elusimicrobia; order 2-01-FULL-59-12; family 2-01-FULL-59-12; genus JANLWZ01. The sequence continues at coordinate 5,602 of JANLWZ010000096.1, read as the reverse complement.
ACGTGATGATCTCCAGCATTCCCTGGTCTTGCAGCTGACGGAAGGCCTGCAGAAGATTTCCGCGATACCAGTCTTCATAGATCTGCCGGCAGCGCTTCAGCTTGCGCTCATACATTTTGGCGGAGGCATGAAAAGAGGGCAGTTCACGCGTACGGACAACTTCCTTTTCAGAAAATTCGATGAGACGGCCAAGATAACGGCGGTAACGGGATTGCAGCAGCGGGTCGGACATCATCGCGCACAAAGGCGGTGTGAGCGACATCGTGAGGCGGAATTTGACGCGTTCTGTGGCGAGCCGCGTCATCATATCGAGAAGCGGCAAGTAGGTTTCTGTTACGGCTTCAAAATACCAGTCTTCTTCAAGAAAATCGTCATACTCGGGATGCCGAACAAACGGCAGGTGCGCATGGAGCACTATCGCGAGATAGCCCTTTTCGTTCATGACTTTGGCTCTACCGGTCTCCAGGAGCTCGTGGAGCCTGAAAACATGGAGCGTAAATACTCCCAGCGGAGTTCAAGTCCCTTACTCATTTCGCCGGACGTCCCTTTGGAACTGCCGGCGCCGATGGCACGCAGCGCCATGCGTTCCCACTCCGAAGCTTCCATCCCTACGGACATCCATTCGCTGTCGATGCGTTCGGAGACGCGGCCTGCAGGCTGCCGCACGACATTGGAGCGGAAAAGAGAAACGAATTTTCCGTCACGCCAGCGCAGCCCGAGGTCCACCACATAGAAATGACCCGCGTGCGGAACCTGCACATACCCTTGGCGGGAGAACTTCTGGACTTCCACATCGAAGGAAGCGCAGCTGTCGAGCGGCGTCTGCTGCGACTCGCCCAGGTCATAAACACGCAGCACCATGACGGAATCATCCCAGCAGTTCCGGCCATGGTCGTTTCGCATGGCTTCGGCTTTGTCGTGCGTTATTTCCCAATAGGCAAATAACCAGAACGGATCGCGCGTCATGACCACGAGGCGATTGTCTCCATAGACTTCGGGCAGAGCGACGCTGCCGTCGACAGATTGCTCTGGCCGGCCTGCGTCAAATTTTCCGCGCTCCACATCCTGCTCAGAATGGTGATGAGAATGGCTGTTCGCCACGAGACACTTCCCTTTTCGTTGTGGTTTGACTGGGTACCGTCTTTGGACTAAATGACGAGGGCAGGCAACGACCTAGTCGGAAATCATCAAACCAAAATTAAAACAAATGAGTCAAGGCCGTTTTTTGCGGATTTATCGTGCTAAATTGTGCGCCCAACAGCCAAGGCAACAGCGCGCAGCTCGCCCATCAATTTGGCGAATTGTTCGGGCAGAAGGGATTGAGGTCCATCGGAAAGTGCTTCTTCCGGTTTGGGATGCACTTCGAGGATAAGTCCATCAGCGCCGCAGGCCACGGAGGCTTTTGCCAGAGCCGGGATGTATTCACGGATGCCAACGCCGTGCGAAGGATCGACGATAATCGGCAAATGCGTGAGGTGTCGAAGCACGGGAATCGCATTCAGGTCGAGCGTGAAACGCGTGGCCGTTTCAAACGTTCGAATACCGCGCTCACAGAGGATCACGTTGTAATTGCCATTGGCCATGATGTATTCGGCGCTCAGGAGCCACTCCTGGATCGTTGTCGACATGCCGCGTTTGAGCAGCACCGGCTTCTTAGCCTTTCCCACGACTTTCAAAAGATCAAAATTCTGGATGTTCCGTGCTCCTATTTGAATGATATCGGCGTATTCTTCGACAAGTTTGACGTCGTTCAAATTCATGACTTCGGTGACCACTGGAAGATTGGTTTTCTTTCGAGCTTCAGCGAGGAAACGGAGCGCTTTTTCACCGTGTCCCTGGAAAGCGTAAGGAGACGTTCGCGGTTTGAAAGCGCCCCCGCGAAGCACATGCGCGCCGCCTTCTTTGACCGCTTCGGCTGTATACAAAAGACGTTCTTTCGTGTCGACGGAACAGGGACCTGCCATGACGATCACGCGTTCACCGCCGATACAGACGCCGCGACCGACATCAATGATGGAATTTTCTTTTTTGAATTCTCGGCTGACGAGTTTGTAGGGCTTGGAAATGGCGGTAATGAGCTCGATACCCTCCATCGCTTCGAAGATTTCGCGCGTACGGATGGCATTTTCACCGATGACGCCAATGATGGTGAATTCTTTACCATGCGTCATGTGCGGTGTAAAACCTAAATCTTTGATCTTCTTCGTGATGGAATCGATCTGCGATTTGGTCGCTTCTGGCTTTAACGTCAGAATCATGGCTTGAGAATCTCCTTCAAAGCACGCATGAATTGTCGGTTTTCCGCGGAGAGGCCGTAAGTGACTCGGATGCGCTCAGGGAAGCCGTATTCGTCCATTGAGCGGACAATGATACCACGAGACATTAAAGATTCGAACACGTCCTTCCCCTTCCTGGGCGAGACGTCGATGAGCACAAAATTGCCGATGGAAGGCAGAGTTTTCAGGCCAAGCCTCTCGAGTTCCGCGTTGACGATTTTGCTTTCCTTCGCAGCATGCGAGACGGCTTTTTTGATACGGGACGTGTCCTGCAGACTCGCTTCCGCCCCCGCCTGCGCCACGGCGCTCACATTAAAAGGCGGCCTGACGCGGTCCAGCGCCGCGATCACCGCCGGATCAGCTATGCCGTAGCCAACACGCAGACCGGCAAGGGCGTGCGCCTTCGAAAAGGTGCGCAGCGTCACGAGGTTCACAAATTCTTTCTGCAGCACAATGGTGTCAGGATAGTCAGGAGAAAAAGCTTTGGCGTACTCGTAATAAGCTTCATCCACGATGACGAGCACAGGAATGATCCGGCGTTCGTTCGCCGTTTTCACCTGTTTCAACAGCTCTGCGAGCTCGGATGTCGGGTTGTGTGTACCCGTCGGATTATTGGGATTGGCGATGAAAAGAAGTTTCGTGTTGTCGCGAATGGCTTTCCCCATTGCCGTAAGATCGTGCGTGTCGCAGCGCATGGGGACCGTGATCACCTCAGCGCCCATAAGATCAGCGGCCATCCGGTAACGGATGAAAGCATGATTGGACACCACGATCGAATCGCCGGGATTTAAAAATGTTTTCCCTAAAAGTTCGATCAGTTCGTCAGAGCCAGCGCCAATAATGACGCGCTCCGGCGTTACTTTGGTATAGCGGGCGATGGCACCGCGAAGAGCCGTGCTGGGGCCATCCGGGTAGAGAAAGAGTTTCTTGCCCGCGCGCGCCATGGCCGCGAGCGCGCGCGGTGAAGGACCCAGCGGATTTTCATTCGAGGCGAGCTTAATGATCTTCGACAGATTGCGCTCGCGCTTCACGCTGGCAATCGATCGTCCCGGCAAATAGGGTTCGAAGCCCCGCACCTGGGGGCGGATTAAGTTAGACGTATCCATAGGGTTCACAAGTGAATACCTATTCGCCGCGCGGGAAAGAACCGAGGATTTTGAGAAAGACGCAGTGGCGCTGAAGCGCGGCAAGGGCTTTCTTCACGCGCGCTTCGGAGCGATGGCCAAGAAAATCGACAAAGAAGATGTATTCCCACGCTTTTTGACGCGTGGGACGGGATTCAATCTTCGTGAGATTGATCTTCGCGTTCTTGAAAGGCACCAACATGTCGAAGAGTGCGCCCGGCCTGTCTTTGATCGAGAACATGATCGATGTTTTGTCTTTGCCGGTGGGTTCCGGCTCCGCTGTTCCAATGACGAGAAAGCGCGTGCTGTTCTGCTTGGAGTCTTCGATGCGCGACGCAAGCACCTTCAGCCCATATTCATTGGCCGCTAGCTGCGAAGCAATCGCGGCAGAACCGCGTTGGCGCGAAGCGTGCTCTGCGGCTTCAGACGTTGACATCGCTTCCTGAATCCGGACGTGCGGCATGTGGTCGTCCACCCAGGTTCTGCACTGCGTCAGCGCCTGGTAGTGAGAATAAAGAACTTTCACTTTCTCGGGAGAGGAAGCTGTTTTGCTCAGAAGAAAGTGGTGGATCGGCAGTTCAAGCTCTGCGCAGATGTTGAGCGGCGAATCGATGAACATGTCGAGCGTATGAAAGACTCCTCCGCCGAGTGAGTTCTCGATAGGCACGACGCCAAAATCAGCCCGGCCTTTGTCGACTTCCGTGAAGACTTCCCCAATCGTGCGCGCCGGCTGAAGCTGCGTGTCGCGGCCAAAGCAGCGAAGCGCTGCAGAGTGCGAAAAAGAAGCAGCGGGGCCAAAATAAGCGACCGCGAGTTGCTTTTGGAGATTACGACAGGCGTGAATGATCTCCTGAAAGAGACCTTCAATGGATTCATTGGACAACGGCCCGGCATTTTTCGCCAGGAGATCCTTCAGCAGCTTTCTTTCGCGGCCTGGGACAAAGATAGGCTGACCGTTCTGCATTTTGAGCGAACCGATGCCCTGAACGAGCTTCGCTCGCTCCGTCAGGAGCCCCAAAAGGGACTGATCGAGCCGATCAATGCGTTTACGTAGTTGTGGAATAGAACTCATCTATTTTCTTTCTTAATTATGATGGATGCCTGTCGTTTGGACGTGCCGTCACGCCTGTAAGAGAAGTAGCGGGACCCGTGCATTGTACAACCCTCGAGAGACTTTTTGCCCATCCACGCGAGACCCAGCCGTTTGGCTTGCGCGCGGAGTTCGCGCGCTAAATCGACCGTCCAGCGGTCTTTTTTACGCTTTCGTGTGAGTGGAAAATGGCGTGCCACGTCCCATTTCACTTCAAAACAGCACGGTCCGATGCTTGGTCCCAGCCAGACACGAACATCCTGAGCCAAGACCCCCCATTTGGTTCGGGCAAGTTGTATGGCTTTCTTTAGAATTTCGGAATGAACGCCTCTCCACCCCGCGTGCAAGACTCCCACCACACGGTTTTGGCGATCCTCCAGAAAGATCGAGGCACAGTCTGCGGTGTAGATCACCAACGGCTGGAGTGCTGCCTCTGTCAGAAGTCCGTCCACTCCCGCATATTTTTTGGATTTTGGAAGCTTGGGGACGAGGGCGACGCGGTTTCCATGAACCTGCTCCGCTGTCGCTATGAAGGATGGCTGGCGCTGTTTGCGCAGAAATCGCTCGGTAGCACCCGGCCTACGTAGATCGCCGTCGTAACGCGTGGAGATTGACGTGGGTGGAAAAAGGGTTTTAACCAATACTCTCGTTGCCGGTCTGAACGCCGCGGACGGCCATCATGATTTCTTCGGGGTTGGTAGAAGCTTCGAGCGCTGTTTCCAGAGAGATCTCGCCTTTTTGGATCAGCGTCACGAGCGCCTGGTGGAACGTCTGCATCCCATAGTAGGCGCCCTGCCTCATGACGTTCGTGATTTCCGAGGGCGTGTTATCCAGAATGTATTTGCGGATGATGGGCGTCACCACCATGACTTCCACCGCGGGAACACGTCCAGTGCCGTTCGCCTTGGGCAGGAGGCGTTGAGAAATGACGCCGCGCAGACAGTCGCCTAATTGAAAGCGGACCTGGTTCTGCTGGTGAGGCGGAAAAATATCGATGATGCGGTTCACCGTCTGTGACGCATCAATGGTGTGGATCGTGGAAAGGACGAGATGTCCCGTTTGAGCGGCCGTGAGGGCGGCCGACATCGTATCCAGATCACGCATTTCTCCCA
>JANLWZ010000095.1:0-6174 GCA_031364865.1 Elusimicrobiota bacterium | reverse complement strand
CTCATGAGGCGCCTGCCTTTCCGGGTTGGGTCAACTGTAACGCCTGGTGGACCTCTTCCATCGTCGACTTTGCGACTTGTTCAGCAGCTTTTGACCCCACGGCGATGATCTCTTTCACATCGTTGGTTTTGTTGACGAATTCGGCGCGCTTCGAACGGATCGGATCCAAAGCCGTATTAAGAGTTTCCGAAAGTCGCGTTTTGCAGGCGACGCATCCCAGCGACCCCGCCTTGCAGCGCGTTTCAATTTCCGCGACCTCAGGAGTGTAAAGCTTGTGTGTGTTAAAGACGACACAACCCAAGGGATTGCCCTTGTCGTTGGCGCGGATCTTCTTCGGATCCGTGAACATCGTTTTGATCTTGGCCGTCGTTTCTTCTTTCGAATCCGAGAGATAGATTGCGTTGTTGTAGGACTTGGACATTTTGCGCGCATCCAGTCCCATAATCTTGGGCGATGGTGTCAGGAGTGCCTGCGGCTCAGGAAGTTTAGCTTTGAAAAGATGATTGAACCGCCGGCCGATCTCCCGTGTGAGTTCCAGATGCGGCAATTGATCTTCCCCCACCGGAACATGGGTCGCTTTATACGCGAGAATATCCGCGGACTGCAACAGCGGGTACCCTAGAAAACCGTACGTTGATAAATCCTTGCTGGTCATCTCCTGCTGCTGTTCTTTGTACGTCGGCACGCGCTCGAGCCACGAAAGCGGCGTAATCATCGAGAGAATGAGGTGCAATTCAGAATGCTGCGGCACCCAGGACTGCCTGAAGATGACGGACTTTTTGGGATCAAGCCCGCAGGCCAACCAATCGATCACCATGTCCCAGACACTTTTTTCGATGCCGGACGTGTCCGCATATTCGGAGGTAAGCGCGTGCCAATCAGCGACCATGTAGTAGCAGCGCGCCTCATTCTGCAGACTAAGCCAGTTCACGAGCGCACCGAAATAATTTCCCAGATGCAGCTTGCCGGAAGGCCGCATGCCGGAGAGGATGGTCTTAGTGGCCATTGGTCAACGGAAAGGTGTGCTGCAGGAAACGGATTTCTTCTTCGCGTGTGCGGAGCTTGCCTTCCCAGCGGGCCTGACGAAGCGCATCAAAGATTTTGGAATAGACAGGGCCGGGCTTGTAGCCAAGATCACGAACGTCCTGACCCGTTAAGGCCGGCGCGCTGTGTTCGAAGCGCTGCCAGTCAAGCACCGCCGACTTTTTCGGCGCCAGGTTTTTTACTTTAAGCGCTTTCGTCATAAAGGCTTTTACTTCCGGAAGCAGGGGCTTGCGCGCGCCGCGCTTCACGTCTGCCATCGACAAAGCCCCTTCGCGCAGGCGCGCGAGAAGAGTCAGCGCCATTTCTACCTGTTCGATCATGGTTTGCGGAAACATCAGATGACCCAAACTGCCCACGGCCTTTGAAAAAGGAAGTGTGTGCACCAGAACAAGAAGACGCATCAGCAGGGCATTTTCCGTCCCCGAAGACTTCATGAGCTGCCCGAAGAACGTGTCATGGGATTTTTCCCACTTGAGGTGCGGGACGAGAAAAGCAAGAGCACCCCATTGCGATAGGAGTTTGAAGGCTGGCCGTGGATCTTTTTCCATCAGCAGGGGAATCAGTTCTTCCCTGAGTCTGGCACCGGAGAGTGTGCTGGGCAACTGCAAGCCCACCGCTTCGTTCAGCCATTCGCGCGTGCGCCACTCGAGGTCATAACCGAAGCGGCCGGCAAAGCGCGCGGCCCGAAAAACGCGCGTCGGATCATCTTTAAAGCTCTGAGCGTGCAGCACCCGGATCTTTTTGCCCTGGAGATCTTCTACGCCGCCGAAGGGATCCCAGAGATGACCCATATCCTGCGCATTGAGGGAAACGGCGATGGCGTTAATCGAGAAATCGCGACGGTAAAGGTCTTCCTGCAGGCTCGCGGGCTCCACCATGGGCAAAGCCGCGGGCTCGGCGTAGGTCTCCGTGCGTGCAGTGGCGATATCCAGATGACGCCCGTTTTTCAGTTCCAGCGTATGCGTAAGAAATTGGGGATGACTGATGAGCTTGGCTTTATAAGCTTTGGCAGCCGATCGGGCGATGACGAGAGAAGGGCCTTCCAGCACGACATCGATGTCGAGAGCGGTGCGGTGGAGCAGGAGATCACGAACGCATCCACCGACCAAATACACCTGCGTATCGTTAGCCGCCGCACGCTCTATAAATGGCTTCAGAAAGAATAGCGTTTCTTTGGGCAGCGCCAGCTTTGCGCGCGGCGAAAGGGGTGAAGGGGATGTCATTTCAGCAGGTGTAATTTTAGCAAAAGCGCGCGATTTCTCCGATCAGCGAGGGGTTGGACGTGTCCACACGGCGGCGGCAATCACGGAGATCTGGCTGATCACGAAGAGCACAAGCCAAACGAAAGCTTTATCCATAAACCCGTAGGAATGAAGGCCTATTCCCAGCATATTGACGCCAAACCAGGATAACGCGGTAATAATATTGCCTCCGATCGCTAGAAGCATGAGGTTTTCCCCCGCGGCGTAGCCGCCCCACCGGGCGTGAAGAATAAAAACGTTCCAAAGCACGATCATCAGCGCTCCATTTTCCTTCGGATCCCAGCCCCAGAAGCGTCCCCAGGACTGATCCGCCCAGATACCGCCGAGGATCGTACCGACAAAACTGAAAAGCGTGCTGAAACACACAATCCCGAACGCCATTTGTTCGAACGTCCGCGCAAGCTCAGGCGTCCAGCGGCGATCAAACCAGCGGCGGAAAAAATAGACCAGGGCTAAAGTTCCCGCAAGGAAAGTGGAGCCATAGCCGATGGTGATGGTGACCACATGTGTCGCCAGCCAAAAATTGGAATCCAGAACAGCTCGCATCATTTCTAGGGTATCGCCGGAGGTGGCCAGATGGTGCGCGATGATCAACGTGACAAAGCCGATAAAGCCAGAGACCATGCTGCCGATACCATTGCGGTGGATACGTTCCAGGACGATGCCCAGTAAGACCGCCACCCACCCAACAAAAATGGCTGAGGAGTAGAGGTTTGTGACCGGGGGACGTCCCTGCAGGATCATGCGCGAGATCAGTCCTATGGTGTGAACAATAAACGTCATCGTGAGAAGCGAAAATGCCGCGCGATTGAAAAAGGCAGGCCCCCTCATCCAAGACCCTAAAACCAACAGAAAGACGATCAGATAAAGAATGAGGCTGCGGTAGAACGGCTCAAATGCGTTGAACGTAAACTCGTACTGACTTTTAGTGACGACGTGCGGCAGTAAGTCTTTCAGCCATCCCTGGTATCCAGCCAAGGCCCTATTGAAGGAAGAAGAATCATTGAGACGCCAGGCATCGCTCATCACGGCATAAGCAATGACCCCCGGATGATGCTCCTCTGTATTCAGGCGATTGACGATTCCCCGGCCCATATTGATCCACGTACGGGACAGACCCATTTGACGAAAGAGCGGCAACGGAGCAAACTCCGAGGATTGATCCATTAAATGGTAGTGCTCGAGTTCATGCAGGATGGCAGGATCCACTGCCTTGCCGGCAGCGTGCCGAGTCATTGCGCGACGCATGGGAGGAACGATACGCGCGTCAAAATCATCCAGTGTCGATACCATGTTTTCTATGCCGGATATTTGAAGCGAATTCAGCAAGCGTTGATATAAAAGAACGCGCTGCCCGAGGTTGACCACCGCCGATTGAAATCGAGACCGGTTTTCCGGTTTCGCTTGCTCTGCCTGCATCGCCTGTCGGCCGATATCCTCTAGTTTAGTCTCGATTTGCATCCAGGAGAAACGGCGCTGCTTCGTCTGGCGAATTTCCAAAGAACCCAGAACGTCGGGATCATTGATCTCAAACACAGGAAATTCAGCTGCCAACGCCGGGCGGAACATCACCTCCATCAGCCAGTCGATGGCACTCAGAGAATGTCCCTCCGACAGGACTGTTTGTTTTCCTGAAAGCATTAAAAGCGAAGTACGCGCTACCGTGTCCAAAGGTTTGATACGACCGCCATGCAAAACGGGAAGCTGAGCAAAACCATTCACATCGAAGGAGGTCGCCTGTCGGGGCGGCAAGAGGCCGGCGAGCAGGTACAGCGCACACAAGCTCAGCAGTCCAATCAGCATCCGGCGTTCGTGGAATATTTTCATGCGCTTTTTCTCACAAAAGCCATCAAATGGAACAGGAATTGAATGAGCAAGCCCAGCGAGACAAGGATAACGGAGAGATAAGGAGTGATGGCCGCCGGATTATCAACGACCTGTAAAACGGACAACGTGTCGTTTTCCCCGAAACTGGCTTGATAAAAGGTTTTTCCTTCATACCGCAGCGGGTTGTTCATGTAAATCAAGGTCTCGCGCGACTCATTTTTTGCAGGATGCGAAAGGTGCACAAGGCTGGCAAAATTCTTGGGAATGTTCGTACCAGGGTAAAGCTCATGCGTAAACTTACGGAGGGTTAACGTGAACGGGTAGTAATACCTCTGAGGACGAATATAGAGCTCATACGTCACCCCATTCACAGTGGCCGATTGTGGGGCGCCCAATCCCGCGGCCACCAGCCATATCCCGCGGCTCTTTGAACCTTCTTTTATTTCGATGAAGGCTGTCACATTGTTGGACTCCTCATCCGTAGACACAGGCAGTCGTGCCTGCACGGAAATGTTCGGGCCGATCCCTTGGGTCGCGATTCGCTCGCCGCCCTCCCCCTTCATGCTCAACTCGGCGTTTCGATAAAAACGATGGACGACGATGGAAAAAGGAAGGCCTGGAGGCTGAATCTCACCGCCGCGCATCAAACGCTTGTCCGAGACGCTCGTGATTTGGTCCTGCTTCGGGTCTGAAGTGTCGACCAAGACGAGTTCCATCGAGCGAAAGTCTTGTGAGTAATGTCCAGTTTCTCCGACGCGTAGAGGCATCTGACTTTCCTTCGCCAAGAGCTGCGTCAGGAATTGACCGAGCAGCAGAAGGATGAGCCCCGCGTGGCTGATGAAAATACCCATGTCTTTTCGTACGGGCCGGAAGCGTGTAATAAAAGAGACAATCAGATTGAGCAACCAGGCCAGACCAATGGTCAACCCCCCCGGGAAAACAGGGATATCCCATTGGCCGACCCCGGTGAACACCCACCAGCTGTCGAAATATTTCTTTTGCGCCTCGTAGGTACCGAGTTGAACTTGCGCAAGAGTCCCGATCAGCACGAGGATCATCGCCAAGGCCATGAAGACGAGCGTATATTTAACCGAGGCGAAGCGGTACAGCAGACGCTTTAGGTTGAGGGTCACGAAGGTGAAGCGGTGAACCGGACACTGCTTAAAAAATTGAGGAAAGCGGGCTTGGCAGCCGCTACGGTGGCGTCATCGCCCATCATCTTAAAAAACCAAGCACGCTGGTCCCGGCGGCAGATCGCCGCGAGCATACGCTTGTTCTGATTGGCGAATTCAACGAGCAGCATCGAGTTCCCGCCGGGCTTGATCGATTCGCTTTGCTGAGCGAATACCGCTGGACTGGTCGGTTCCAGTCCCAGCTGACCGCGCCAGCGATTGACGTTCTCCAGATCGCTTCCGGCTTCCCCCGCGAGAGGAATGATGGACATATCCGCCTGCTTGCCATTTTTACCTGGAATCAAGAAACTGCCCACGCGCATCGATGAGGGCGGTTGCTGCTTCCATCCCGCGGGCACAGTCCAGTGGATACCCGGTGCGCGAAGCGTGTTCGATGCGGGGGAGGGTGGCATGGTCATGGAATCAATCGGAGGGTGTCCCGGCGGCAGCTCGGTCTGTTCAGAAACCGGCGCTAATAACGGCATGGACATGGACGCATCAGACGGAGATTCTTTGGCGACGCGATACGATTGTACCGCCGAGTCGCGCTTGCAGCTCGCGAGTAAAAATAAACAAAGGATAAAAAGCGGCCGCTGCACGCGCTGATTATAGTAGAAGCCCATCAAGAATTGAAGAAACTACCAGTGGTAGGAGATGGCCGCATCAACAACCGTGCTGTTCATGCCCTCTTGGAACGTCCTTGCGACGCCTGTGTCCATGGACCATGAGCGGGTCATACGCCAGTCAAAACGCCAAGACACATCGGTGGTTTTAAATATTTTGTTTTCGCCGAGACGCGCGCTGCAGCGAAATCCTGCATTGGCGTACACATTCATACTGTAGTTGGCGAACGGCAGCTGCGCCGTCAC
>JANLWZ010000087.1:0-2038 GCA_031364865.1 Elusimicrobiota bacterium | reverse complement strand
CTTCGATAAAACGTTCAAGATTCTTCTGCGGCTCAAGACGCCCGATAAACAGGAGTCTGTAAGGGGGTGCTGTCGACGGTGTCGGGTTGGGCGAGAATTGTTCGATGTCAACGCCATTCGGTGTCAGACAGAACCGGCGGCGCGGGTACTTCTTTTGTAGCGCGGACTGGATTTCATCCGTGGTGACGAGAATCCCTTGCGCCCGCGGTAACGTGACGCGTGCCAGAACTTTATAGATGAACGATTTAATGGGACGTCTTTCGATTCTTTCAAAAGCCGCATAGTCGTAACCATACGTGGTCACAAAGGGTATGCCGTACAACCCCTGGCTGATGACGGCGGGCAGAGCGCCGGTCAACTGATACGCGCGAAGGATCGAACATTGCTTAATGAGACGCCGCTGCAGAATAGGCAAGAGAAATGTGTAAAGACGTCGAGGCACCCATCGCGGGCGAGGGATGAGCGTCACCTTCTCCAAAAGCAGAGGATCATCCGTATAGTCTTCCAGCTTTTCCCGCAGATAACTGAAATAGTAGATGCGATCGAATCGTTTAGCGTAATAGGTTAAATCGTAGCGGAGGAGGCGCTCGTGCTGTCCCGCCTGCTTCATATTCAAGATCCCCCCTAAGGAGGGCAGCACACCGACGACGGATTCTTTTTGAGAGGTATAAATCTTTACCAAAGCTTGCGTGAAAGCTTCCGCGGGATAAAGGATAGGCAGAAGCTGTCGGGCGCGCGCGCCAAGGCGTGCCGCTTTCGCCGGGTCATTCAACAATTCCTCAATGGCGGACGTCAGTACGGCGCTGTTGTTCGGTTGAATCAGCAGACCTGTTTCGCCATCAAAGACAGACTCCGGTGTTCCCCCTTTGCGCGTGCCGATGCAGCATTTCCCTGCGGCAGCGGCTTCCAGAGGTACGCGGCTGAAGGTGTCCGGCCAGATCGCGGGAAAAACCACAAACAGGCAGGACTCATAAAAGGCCTGGAGCTGAGGTCCGCTCAATTGCCCAAGAAGAACAATGTTTTCCGGTATCTCTGTCCATTCGTCCAGAGCGCTCTCTCCGGCAATAGCAAAACGCACGTCGGGATGGGAGCGCTGAATGACTTTTGCGCTTTCCAGCAGTACGCCAAAACCTTTACCGAGCGATCGTTTGCCGACGAAGAGAATAAAGGGACAGCGGTTCATAAACTTCAGGGCGGACGTATCCTTCGTCATGCTGTCGCGATCGGGTGGTGGATTATAAAGCACACTTTGGTGAGGCGGTAAGGCGATCACCGGACGTAATAGAGCCAAGATGGACCGGCTGACGCCAAGGATTCCCTGAATCCGCTGGATGCACTGCCGCCGAGCCTTAATTTCAAGAAATTGATAGTGGAGGACAAGCTTGAGGCGCAGTTTTCCCAGCCAGCTTTTTCTCCGGATGTAATGCGCATTAAAAAACTCGGAACATTCCCGATGAAGCTTCAGAAAGCCACAGTCCGCCGGAATCTTATCCTGCGTGAGCAGGCATGTCGTGATAGGGCAAAGGAATCCCCCATCGCGCACCGTCAAAAAGACTGGGATTCGATAGAGTTTCCCGATGAGCCAGGAAAATGGCAAAGAATACTTTTCCTGAACATGAATCGCATCGGGACTGTGCTTGCGTACCCAGCGAGCCAGCTGAATAGCGCTGTGTATCTGAAAAAATGGGTTGGCGTGTACCCAGACCTTGGCTGTGCGGTGTCCAGAGCTAAGAGAATGCCAGAACGGGTAGCGAAAGACGTGAATCCCATCCATCTCATCTGTGGTATTAGTACCGTAATTCGGCGTAAATACGCTCACTTTGTGGCCGGCGCCTATGAGTCTCTTGGCGGTATAAAGAATGCTGGATGAGGTCCCTCCTGGGGCGAAGGGAAAAAAGTACTCCGTAGTAAAGAGGATATTCATGGAAAAGCGCTACCTGGGATGCCTGCGGACGGTGTCCTCGTAGATATCCAGAATTTTGTCCACAGTTCTATTCCATCTAAAGTGCTTGTCAATGCGATCTTTTGTCGCATTCCC
>JANLWZ010000388.1:0-11904 GCA_031364865.1 Elusimicrobiota bacterium | reverse complement strand
AAGCTTTTTGCCAGCAGCGAGTACTCGCCAAAAGCGCTTTACAAAAAGGGGCTTTCGTTGCAGCAGCTAGGTAAAAAGACAGAGGCTAAAGAAGCTTTCCAACGACTCATCAAAGAGCATCCTCGAAGTGAACTGGCGCGTTCCGCGCGCGATCTTCTGGGCCAGTAACCCTTTCGTGCGATCAAAACTCCTCGTATTCTTTTTATTGGTATTGATATCGCCCCTTCAGGCGGCGGAAGTTTACCTGGGTCTGCAAGCTTACGGCGGTAACGGTAAGCTTTTGGGCGTAGGCATCACCGGTTTTGCGCCCATGCCGAGCAAGGACAGCGAAGCGATAGCGTTGGCGGGCAAGATACGCTCGATCATGCGGGAAGACCTTCTTTTTACTCGCTTATTCTCTTTATCGGAGGGCGGTCCAGAAGTAGATAAGAAAGTGGATGCGTCAGCCTGGGGCGGCTTGGGGGCTCAGGTGCTCGTGACGGGCGATGTCTCCGTAGATGGTAATCAAGTCACGCTGGAATGCCGGATTTTGGATGTCTCCTCTGGAAAGATCCTCTGGGCGAAACAAGGGAATGGGCAGCGCACAACGATCCGACGCCTGGCGCATCTGATGGCCGATCAAGTCACGTTTCAGCTGTCCGGCCAACCTGGCATCGCGCATTCGCGCATCGTTTTCACCAACAACAGCACCGGTAAAAAAGAGCTGTATGTCATGGATTACGATGGCGAGAACATCCGCCAGCTGACACATCTGCGCTCCATCACGCTTTTGCCGAAATGGTCTCCGGATGGGAAGTCGATCGCCTTCACCAGTTATAAGGCGGGCAATCCTGACGCCTACCTGGTTGATCCCGACGGCACGGACGTGCGGGAACTTTCAAACCGGCAGGGATTAAACACGTCGCCCAATTGGTCGCCGGATAGCACGAATCTCGCGGTGACCCTTTCGCGCGGACTTGATCCTGAACTCTACCTTATAGAGAAAAGCGGCCGCATCTTGAAACGATTGACCTATTCGCCGGGTGTCGACACAAGCCCAAGTTTTTCGCCTAACGGCCAGCAGTTAGCCTTCATTTCAGACCGGTCCGGCAATCCGGAAATCTATGTGATGGATGCCGCCGGTGCCAATGCGCAGAGGTTGACCTATGGACAGTGGGCGGATGCACCGGCATGGTCGCCTAAAGGGGAATGGATCGCCTACGAGCGGCAGCGCAGCCAGGGGAGATTCGACATTTATCTGGTCGATACCTCCGGCCGGAACAACCATGCCATCTCCGAAGCTGGCGTGCGCAACGAGAATCCCACGTGGTCACCGGATGGTCGTTTTATCGCTTATGCTTCTGATCGCGACGGTCGTTCAAGGATATGCATCATGGGTTCTGACGGAAGCTCGCCGCACTGCATTGGCAATATCAATGGAAAATCTTCGACGCCCTCCTGGGGACCATGAAGCGAGATCTTCTCTCCATCACTGATTTATCGGTCAAAGAAGTGGAAAAACTTCTTTATGAAGCCGCGCGCATGAAGAGATCTCCGTTCGCTCCCGGCGCACTTCGCGGGAAAACGGTGGCTCTCGTTTT
Organism: Elusimicrobiota bacterium; assembly: GCA_031364865.1. Classification (GTDB taxonomy): domain Bacteria; phylum Elusimicrobiota; class Elusimicrobia; order 2-01-FULL-59-12; family 2-01-FULL-59-12; genus JANLWZ01. Next base: position 10,324 of record JANLWZ010000388.1, on the reverse strand, counting down.
CGAAAAACCATCTACACGTACGCTGGTCTCTTTTGCGGCAGGCATTCAGGCTCTTGGTGGTTTTCCACTGGTTCTTCAATCGGATGCCATGCAATGGAAGCGCGGAGAGAGCATCCCGGATATGGCACGTGTCATGACCCGGTATGTTCATGCTGTGATGATCCGCGCGCGCCAACACAAAGATGTTCAGGAATTTGCCAAGAATACCACCATTCCCGTGATCAACGGGCTGACTGATACGGAACATCCCTGTCAGGTTCTGGCGGACCTCATGACGCTCTGGGAGCGAAGCCAGAAAAAGATGTCCAACCTGCATAAACTCAAAATCGTTTTTCTGGGCGATTCTAACAATGTGTCGCATTCTTGGCTTTTACTTGCCGGCATGATGGGACTGCAGTTTGTACTTGCCTGCCCCAATGGCTACGATCCGGATCCTGAAGTTCTTCGAAGGGCCAGGCAGCTGGCTTCCAAATCCCAGGGCCGTCTGGATGTGGTACACGATCCTCAAGTGGCCTGTATGAGCGCTGATGTCCTTTATACGGACGTGTGGACGTCCATGGGACAGGAAGCGGAAGAAGCACGGCGCAAAGAAATCTTTAAACCTTTCCAGGTCAACAGCGGGCTGCTTGCCGTGGCCAAGCCAAGCGCTGTCGTTCTACATTGTCTGCCGGCAAAACGCGGCGAAGAAATCACGGATGAAGTCATTGAAGGGCCGCATTCCATCGTCTTTGATCAGGCCGAAAACAGGCTCCATGTGCAAAAAGCGATCCTTCTCAAATTGATGAGGGGCTGATGTTTCGCTCTTTTCAAAAAGACAAACCAAAAATTCATCCGTCGGCTTTCATTCATCCTTCCGCTGAAATCATCGGCCGTGTGGTGCTGAAGAAGAATGCCTCTATCTGGCCCATGGTGGTGCTTCGTGGCGATATTGAGACGATTACGATCGGTGAAAGCGCCAACGTCCAGGACGCGAGCGTCATGCATACCACAAGAGGTATCCCTGTTCATTTAGGGAAAGGTGTCACGGTGGGTCATGGCGCCATCATTCATGGTTCGCGTATCGGCGACTATTGTCTCATTGGAATGGGCGCTATCCTTTTAGATGGAAGCGTCATCGGAAAAGAATGTCTGATCGGCGCGGGAGCTCTGATTCCGGAAGGCGCCAAAATTCCACCGCGTTCCCTCGTGCTGGGTATGCCTGGCCGCGTAAAGCGCAAACTCCGCGCGGAGGAGCTTTCCCTTCTCCATCGCCGGGCAAAGGATTATGTGCGTTATGCCGCAGAACACCGCGCAGGTTCACGTCTACTCGCCCTATAGGAAGCGCCTTTGACCTCTAAGGCCCTGATCGTTCTGGTAACAGCCAAAGACCGTAAAGAAGCCGATCGAATCGCGACGAACCTCGTCAGACAACGTCTTGCCGCCTGTGTCAGCATCGTTCCCGCTATCTATTCGCGTTACTGGTGGAACAAGCGGATCGAAGGAGGCAAGGAAGTCCTGTTGATGATCAAGACTGCTTCTTCACGCTATAAGGCTCTGGAAAAACGCATCCAAGAAATTCACTCCTACAAAGTGCCGGAAATTCTTGCGCTTCCGGTCATGGAAGGAAACGCAGACTACCTCAAGTGGCTCAAACAAAGTATCGCTTAAAGATTATCCTGGCCTCAGCGTCGCCCCGAAGACGATTCTTGCTTAAAAAAGCAGGTCTTTCCTTTCGCGTATGTCCCAGCGGCGTTTCGGAAGCATCTCATGAGAAAAATCCCATCGCCTTGGTACGCCTTCTAGCGTTGCGGAAAGCGGAAGCAGTCGCCAGGAAGATTCATCTAGGCGTTGTCTTAGGCGCTGACACCCTCGTCGTTCATAAGAACAAGATTCTCGGTAAACCGGCGGGGAAGAGGGAGGCCTACCAGATGCTTTACAGTTTGTCTGGTTCAACGCATCGCGTCTATACCGGCGTAGCCCTCGTCGATGCGGCAACTCGGAAACGCCGAGTAGGTCATGCCGTCTCGGTCGTCAAAATGCGAAAGTTAACACGGGAAGAGCTTTTGCGGCTGTCGCGAAAGAATCTGGACAAGGCCGGCTCTTACGCTATCCAGGAAAGGAATGATTCGATTGCCAGAGTCGTGAAGGGTACTTATGACAATGTGGTAGGACTTCCGGTACGAACCGTTAAAGAGCTTCTGAAAAAACTTTCCCGAGACGTTGAATACCTTCCTTAATCTGTTCCAGACTTGAGTTCGTGAAGTTCAGGCGCAAGGTGTTGTCGCCGCCTCCATTGGGATGAAAGACGCTTCCTGTCACATAAGCCACTCCTGCCTCAACCGCCTTTTTGAATAGTTTCGCAGACGAAAGTCCCTTCGGCAGCCGGCACCAGACAAACATGCCGCCTTCCGGGGGAACCCATTGGATTGTCGACGGAAAATACTGTTTCATGGCATCCAGCATGGCGCTTGCACGTTTCCGGTAAGATTCCGTGATCACGGGGATGTGCGCTTCGAGATGCCCCGCTCGGCCGTAATAGTAGACGGCTCTCTGAAGCAGCGTATTCGGCTGAAGATCCGCCGCCTGTTTAGCCAGAACGAGTTCTTGAATGATGTTCTTTTGGGCAAGCACAAATCCAAGACGGATACCGGGAGAAAGAATTTTGGAGAACGTGGAAAGATAGATCGTCCGCCCTTTGGACAGCGTGTAGAGAGAAGGGACACGGTCGCCGGTGAAGCGCAGGTAACCGTAAGGATCGTCTTCGATGACAGGCAAAGCGTATTTCGTCGCGAGCTTCAAAAAGGCCTGGCGTCTTGCATGCGTCATCGTGATACCGGAAGGGTTCTGAAAGGTGGGAACCAGATAGGCGAATTTCGGCCGCACCTTTTTGATGATGCGTTCCGCTTCCGGGAGGAGAAGCCCCGCAGAGTCCATCGGCGCTGACGCGTAACGTGCCTCGTAAGCGTTGAACGCCTGAATGGCGCCTAGATACGTGGGATCTCCCACAAGGACTCTGTCGTTCGGGTTGAGAAATATCTTTCCTAGCAGATCGAGGGCCTGTTGGGAGCCGTTGGTGAGCAGCATCTCCTCCGGCGTCGTCGTGATGCCATACGTCGCGAGCCACCCGCAAAGAAATTCTTTGAGCGGGAGATACCCTTCGGTCAGATCGTATTGAAGCGCCGCGGGACCTTCCGTCTGAATAGCTTCAATCAGGGCATTTTGAAAATTGGTCAACGGAAAAAGCTCCGGTGCCGGCAGTCCGCCGGCGAAGGAAATAATATCGGGCCGCTTCGTGATTTTTAGAATTTCACGGATCGTGGAGCGCTGCATGCACCCCATACGTTTGGCAAAGGGTGGCTTACTCACAGGCGGCGATGTGGTCAACGATCGATTTAATTTCTTGAGGCGTCAACGATTTGCGGCCGAGGGGAAAAAGGGTGTGCTCTTCGTGATCTAGATGCGGCAAGAATACGTCCATCATGTTTTGGAAGCGCGTTTGCCAGTCCTCGTTGCAGCCGTTCTTGCGCAGGCGGATGGCAAGGCTTTCCAGCGTGAAAATGACAGCCGCATGATCGTTGCGCAGCTGATGAATCAGTCCGCGGTCGGGAATCCGTTTGTCACTATCCAGGATTCGGTAATAAACATCTTCCCGTTTGAAATGCAGGCGCACCGAGGCCTGAAAATCTTGCAGGGATTGCCCCAGCAGATCCGGTTGGTTGGAGGAGACCAGCTTTTTCAAAGCTTCGGCTTCACGCCGTAGTCTTCCGTGATCGCTGGTGAGTTGTTCGTGGGGGTCCATAAAGTACAGGCGATTGGGTTCGGTGGGTTTCGAACCCACGACCCCCGACTTAAAAGGTCGGTGCTCTTCCCCTGAGCTACGAACCCAATCGCACGTCAAAATGTAGGGGAATCCGCTAAAGGAGCATCATTATATAAGATGTTATAATACGTCGGTTTTTAAATAGTTTTTCACCGATTTGCCCCCATAGACTAGTGGTTAGGTCACAGCCCTTTCAAGGCTGTAGGACGGGTTCGAATCCCGTTGGGGGCACCATTTTATCCCATGGAACTCACTGGAAAAGTAACCTGCATCATGGGTGGAACGCGCATGGGCGAAGCGATTGCCCGTACACTGGGCGAACAGGGCGCGCGGATCATCCTCACCTGGCACCGTTCGCGGCAAGCGGTGGAAAAATCGGCCGCCGAGCTGCGTGCATTGGGCATTGATGCCGAGACTCTTCCTTGCGATGTGACTCGCGATGCATCCCTGTCGAAATTGATCCGGACGATTGGCCAGCGCTATCACCGATTGGACGTTTTAGTGTACATGGCATCGAATTACCAGCGCTCGAATATTAGCGGAAAAGGTCTGGCCAAATCCTGGGACGTGCATCTCAATACCGATGCGCGAGGCGCCTATTTAATCACGGCCGCCGCTGCGCGGTTGCTTAAAAGTTCGGGTGGTGGGCGAGTTATTCTAATTTCGGATTGGCTGAGTGCAAGCGGACGCCCGAGATATACGGAATATTCCGAGTACTACATCGCGAAGGCGACGGTAAAAGCGGCGACGGAAGCCTTGGCGCTGCAGCTGGCTCCAGGTATTCTCGTGAACGCCATTGCGCCTGGACCGACGCTTCCCCCGAAGAGTATGAGCGCGAAGGAGTATAACGCGGTGAAAGAAGTGACTCCGCTCAGACGATGGGGAGGAGCCGAAGAAATCGCTAAGGCTGTAAAATTTTTATGTGAGACAGATTTTGTGACGGGCGAAACGATTCGCGTCGATGGCGGTAGGCACCTATATTAACGGAGGAAATGTCCTATGAAGCGTAGTCATGTATCGTGGTCAAATTTTACGGATACTGTGGAAGGTCCATGTATCGTATGCAACGTCGAGGTTCGCTACCTGATTCCTTCTGACCGTTCTGATCCAGCATTCCTTTATCATCCCACCTGCAATGTGATGCCTGCGCTCCGGGAAAAATTGAAGGCAGCGACGCCATCGCCGCTGCCTCCAGGTGAAACGATTCGCTTTAGAAACGTCTAGACTAGCAACCGCAGGGTTTTTGAGGTCCCATAGTATTCCTCCTGTTTAGTATCCGAAACCTACCGGCTCATCGATGTGGCGGTCGAGCCATTCCGCAATATCTTCTTTAGTGTCGGCGCTGGTGCGTTTGCCCACCATTCTGCCATTTTCGAACAAGAGGAGCGTTGGAATCGAGCTGATGCGGTATTCCTGGGCTAGATCCGGGGTCTCATCAACTTTTGCCTGAACGACCTTCACTTTGCCGAAGTAGTCGTCGATAATTTCCTGAAGCATGGGCGGGAGCGTCGCGCAAGGAGCGCACCACGGGGCCCAAAAGCCCACCAGCACGGGCATGTCAGACTTCAAAACGACTTGAGAAAACGTAGCGTCTGTAACATTGGCAATAAGCGACTTATCTTTTTTTCTTGGCATGTTTTATCACCTTTCGCTTGGATAGCTGGAATTTACTGCTGGCGATGGAGACTAGATAAGGACCCCGACTCCGGACCAGAAACAACAAAAAGATGATATCAAACGGGCTTAATGGCCGTCAATGAGCCTTATGGCCTATTCTTTGATCCCATATGGGCCATTTGGGCTAAATTATCAATTTCTGCAGCTGCGCGTTGTTGGTAGCCGGGGTCCTTCGTATCATAGATCATGATCCAGACCCTCAGAGCTTTACGATAGTCCTTCTGTTTCTTATAGATGCTGGCGAGAATGGATCGTAAAATATTGGGACAATTTTTGTCTTCAATGAAGACTTCCAGGAAAGAAACTAAACTGTTGATATCCTTATCTTTTTGATAGGCAATACCTGCAAGGAATTGTTTATACCGCCACTCCTCGGGATGCGTCCTTATACCTTCTTTGAGGAATTCTTCCGCTTCATTCACACGCTCCAGGTTCCAGCCGAGAACTGAACTACCGTAGTAAAAGATGTATTTAAAATTAGGGTCGATCCGGGCGACTCTCTGGCAGTAGGCCAGGAATAAAGGGTATTTACCGACCTCGGAGTGCCCCTCATGATCAGAATCCGTGTGTTCCTCATGAGTCCCGTAGTAGATAAGTGTCTGGATCCAGGCGATATCCGCGGTGATCTTGCGCAGGCCAAGGGAAATCCCCATAAAATCCGAAATACGGCTAACGCTTGTAGCCAGGCTTGTGGAAATCGGAGGGGCGGCCGGAACAAAATACAGCGCGGCATACGTAGCCGTGGAGAGGGTTAATATCAGAGTGGCCAGAAACGTAAAAAAGAGAGTCTTGCCGCTGCCCATTAAAATTCTTTACGGCGAAACAAAAATGCCGTCAACAGGAGGCAGGTGGCCGTATAAAAGAGGCCATAACCGGCCGCCGTCCAGAGCCACGAGGCCGAATAAAGTTCAGGGGGAATGTCACGAATATTCATCGTCTGAAAATTCGGGAAGAGGTAATAAAAGAATTTGCAAACGACGAGCAAGGCTGGTTTGGATGTTCTCTTCGCCAGAAACAGAATCTCCGTACTGAAATGACCCATGATCCAGAAAAAAAACGTAAAAGTAGCCGCTGAAGCGGTTGAGGTCGAAAAAAGCGAAAAAACCAGCGCCACCGCCGTTATCACGATAATCTTTTCCCATGAATAGATAAGACTAAGGAGGTAGTGTTGATCCATCGGCGCGTGGATGACGGAAAGCAGGATGCTGTGGATCCCCGCCATGAGGATAAAGGCGCAAGTCATGATCGCTATCAGCCCGAGAAATCTGCCCAAAATAAACACGACACGCGCGACAGGGCGCGTGAGAATGAGGTACAGCGTTCTGGCTTCCATTTCCTCGATGACCAGCGTAACAGCCGCAAAGACTGTGGTGAGCAGTGCGATAATTTCGATCGTTGCCAGCCCCAGATCCGTGATCACGCGCGTGCGAAGTTCGCCCGCCATATCACCGACGAGAACGGTCGATAAAATGAGGATACCCGAAAAAAGCACGAGTACGTACCAGACGCGATTGCGCAGGATTTCCATGAAGGTGTAGCGCGCAATGCCCATGACCTTACGCACGGATCACCTCTAAGAACCTCTTCTCCAGGTCCCCGGAAGCGGCCCATTCACTCTTGTCGATGACCGCGGCAAGTTTGCCCTCGTGGATAATGCCGACCCGGTGACAGAGTTTTTCCGCTTCCGAGATGATGTGCGACGAAAAGAAAATCGTTTTACCTTGACTGTTCAGGTCGAGCAGGAGCTGGCGCATCTCTTTTAATCCAAGCGGGTCAAGTCCGCTGACCGGCTCATCCAATACGAGGAGCTTCGGATCATGCAGCAGCGCTTGCGCCAAACCTGCCCTCTGAAGCATACCTTTGGAATATTCGCCGAGGCGCTTTTTCAGGTGAGACGCAAGACCTACGAGCTGAATCACTTCAGGGATCTTTTTCTGGAGGAGTTCTTCAGGAAGATCGGAGAGCGTTGCATAGAGTCCCAGAAGCTCGCTGACCGTCAAATATTTATAGAAGCTCGGAAGTTCCGGCAGATAACCCACCTGATTCATCACAGCGAGATTCGGCAACGTTTGCCCAAAAAGGCTTACACGCCCTTGATTGGGGAAAAGCAGACCCAGCAATAGTTTGATGGTCGTCGTCTTGCCCGCGCCGTTTAATCCGAGGAGACCGAAGATTTCTCCACGGCGCAGTTCCAGTGAGAGATTGGCAACGCCTGGAGTAATGGTGAGTTTGCCGAGATGGCTTCGGCGATAGAATTTGGTGATGTTGTCCAGCTGTGCGGCGAGTGGGTCAGACATCCTGGAAAGAGTCTCCTAAAGTTTGACGCTTTTGACCTGTGTGACGCCTTCAAATTCTTTGATCTGCTGCAGCACCGAATCCGGCACATCAGTATCCACGTTCACGACGGTAATCGCTTCTCCCGTTTTGCCTTTGCGTCCCACCTGCATCGCGGCGATATTAATCTTATTCTTACCCAGTATCGTCCCCACATAGCCGATCACGCCAGGCTTGTCAACGTTGTGGTAGATCACCATGGGGCCTTCAGGATTCACGTCTACGGATAAGTCGTCAATGGCCACGATGCGCGGGTTATTTTTGCCGAGCAGCGTACCGGCGACAGAAAACTTGCCTGCTTTCGACGAGAGTTTGAGGGTGATGAGACTGGTGTAATCCGCCGTCTGGCTGGTTTTCGTTTCTGTCCAGCGCACATCGCGTTCTTTAGCGAGGTGGGGCGCGTTGACCACATTGACCTCGCTGCCCAGCATCGGCGTTAGAAAACCTTTGAGCACGGCGAGGGTGAGCGGAGTGGTATTCTTCATGCTGATTTCACCCGCGTATTCGATTTTCAGTTCTCGAGGGGCGCCATCCGCTAGCTGGGTCACGAATTTCCCGAGTTTTTCGCACAAGAGAAGATAGGGCTCAAGTTCTTTATATTGTTCAGCGTCCATCGCCGGGAGATTCACGGCATTGCGGACCGCGCCGGTCAGGAAAAAATCTCGAAGCGTTTCCGCCAATTCCTGGGCCACCTTGACCTGTGCTTCTTCCGTGGACGCGCCGAGGTGGGGCGTGACAATAATATTCGGCTGGCCAAGAAGGGGATTGTCCTTCTTAGGAGGTTCTTCTTCAAAGACGTCAATCGCGGCGCCTTTGACGTGTCCCGACGCGACCGCTTCGGCCAGTGCTTTTTCATCGATGATGCCGCCGCGCGCACAATTGATCAGGCGGACGCCTTGTTTGAGCTTTTTCATAGTCTTGGCGTTGAGCATGTGCTTCGTGGTGTCATTCAAAGGCACATGAACGGTGATGTAATCCGCTGCCGCGTACATCTCATCCAAGGTTGTTAATTTAATATTGAAGTTTTTCGCGTATTCATCCGACGCATAGGGATCGTAGCCGAGTATCGACATGCCAAAGCTCTGGCAGCGCTTGGCGACTTCACGGCCAATACGACCGAGGCCGATGAGTCCCAGCACTTTCCCTTGCAGTTCCGTACCGGTAAATTGAGACCTTTTCCATTCTCCCGCTTTCAGGCTCGCATTCGCCTGAGGAATGTTGCGGGAAACGGCAAGAAGCATCGCCACGGTGTGTTCCGCTGCTGAAATTGTATTTCCATCGGGCACATTGACGACAATGACGCCCTGCTTGCTGGCCGCTTGCACATCGATATTGTCCACGCCGACGCCCGCGCGGCCCACAATCTTCACTTTCTTACAGGCGCTCAAAACTTCCGCGGTGATGCGCGTTTCGCTGCGAACGATGATGGCGTCCACATCGGCTGCCGCTTTCTTGAGCGATTCGAGGTCCAGCTTGGATTGGATATCCAGTTTGAAATGGCCGTTGTGGCTCTGAAAGACGGAAATACCGGAATCGCTGATGGTGTCTGCGACTAAAATTTTAAACATGGGATTATCTCGCGCCTGCTGGGGTTTTTGCTGGAGCTGATGCGGGTGCGGTTTTCGGCTTTGAAAGGAAGACTTTTTCTGCCGCCGCCACACCTTTACCAAGCTCAACAGGATGTCCGAGTTCGTGCAGCATCATTTCCAAGGCTGAAATTCCAATGATAACGTCAAAGCGTTCCATGTAGCCCATGTGAGCAAGGCGGATGATCTTGCCTACGAGATCGCCCTGGCCGCCGGCAATGGAAACGCCGTAGTCCACGCGCATCCGCTTCACAATCGCCTTGCCGTCGATGCCGCTGGGCACGGTAATCGAGGTCAGAACGTTGCAGGGTGATTGTGCAAAGAGTTTAAGCCCCAGCGCCTGAACAGCGTCACGGGTGGCTTGAGCAAGCCATGCATGCCGCGCAAGAACGTTTTCCAGACCTTCTGCGCGTATCTGACGCAGAGCTTCTGCCTGTGCGTTGATGATCGTCACAGGGGGGGTGAAGGGAGTTTGTTTTTCGGTGACCGATTTCTTCATCTTCCGCCAGTCAAAATAAAAACGCGGGCTCTTCGATGCTTCTACGAGCGGCCAGGCTTTTTCCGACACGCAGACCATGCCAAGGCCCGGTGCGGTCATAAGGCCTTTTTGCGATCCGGTACAGACCACATCCACCTGCCAGTCATCGGTCCGTAGCTCTTGCCCGACAAGCCCTGAGACGGCGTCCACGACCAATATCGCGGGTGTTTTGGCTACGATCTTGCCGATGGCGGCGATATCGTTGGCCACGCCGGTGGAGGTTTCCGTATGCGTGGCAAAAACGGCTTTGACTTGAGGATTTTTCTTGAGAGCTTCTTCAATCTTCGCGGGAACGACGGGTTGCCCATCGGCTTCACGCAGGATCACGGCTTTGGCGCCGTAGACTTCAATCAATTTGATGAAGCGATCAACAAAGACGCCTGAGGAAGC
>JANLWZ010000340.1:0-1747 GCA_031364865.1 Elusimicrobiota bacterium | reverse complement strand
GGCAGACCAGGCCATTGCGGAGGGCGACCTTTTGCATGGTCTCCATCACGAGCTGGTTGTGGTCGGAAGCTACGCTGATGGACTCAAACATCGGTGCCATCTCGTATTGCGCCGGGGCCACTTCGTTGTGCTTGGTCTTGGACGGAATGCCCATCTTCCAGAGCTCAATGTCCAGATCGCGCATGAACTTCGAAATGCGGTCCTTGATGGCTCCAAAATACTGGTCTTCCAGTTCCTGACCCTTAGGGCTTGGCGCTCCGAAGAGCGTGCGGCCCGTCGAGATCAAGTCCAGACGCTGGTCAAACCATTCTTTGTCGATCAGGAAATATTCCTGTTCCGTGCCCATGGTGCCGAACACGCGCTTCGAGCGTTTATTGCCGAGCGCGCGCAGCACGCGGAGAGCCTGTTTGGAAACGGCTTCCACAGAGCGCAGGAGAGGAGTTTTCTTGTCGAGCGCTTCGCCGGTATAAGAAACGAAGGCCGTCGGAATCGTAAGCGTCACGTTTCCGGCGTCATCGGTCTTCAAGAACGCGGGCGAGGTGCAGTCCCACGCGGTGTAGCCGCGGGCTTCGAAGGTGGCACGGATTCCGCCAGAAGGAAAGGAGGAAGCATCCGGTTCGCCTTTGATCAGCTGTGAGCCTGAGAATTCTATGAGCGCCGAACCGTCTTTGCCGGGCACGAGGAAAGAATCGTGTTTCTCCGCGGTAATGCCGGTGAGCGGCTGAAACCAGTGCGTGTAGTGCGTCGCGCCGCGTTCCATGGCCCATTTGCGCATGTCCGAGGCGACCGCGTTGGCGGTGGCGACATCCAGCGTCGTTCCTTCATCGATGGTTTTCATCAGAGAGGAGAAGACATTTTTCGCGAGGCGTTTGCGCATCAGTGCTTCGTTGTAGACGTTAGCGCCAAAAATATTCTTTAAATCATTGGAGTGATCGGCGCCATTGGTGCTGATTTTGGTTGAGCGACTAAGCATGAGTTCTGTCATTGGATTACCCTTTCGTTTTTTCATTAGTTTAAACTCAATCACAGATCCGCGGAGTTCATTCTCAAGCGCGGTCTCCGTGAACGCCTTTGTTCAGAGATTGGTTTTTGGATTGGTGCTGCGAGAAGCAACATCAGTCTACCTAAACGGCCCGAAGGCGGTCAAGCTAGACTGATGTTTGACTAATGAGGGAAGTGCGGAAAGGGATGTTTCGGGACTTTAGGCCCAATCTTTTCGATTTCTCGAAATAAACGGGCTTCCCACTCCTGGCTGGGGCTTTGCAGGGGGATGGTCCCCTTAATGAACTCCAGCCAGTCGCAAAATCCTTTGAATCCCTGGTTGCTGTGTTGGTTGTCATGCTGTGTCATCAATTGTCTGACAGCGGATGTCCTACAAAGGTTACACCCTCGCTACAGACAAAATGGCCGGCTTCTGCTGTTTCATTTTCTTATAGAGGATCCGACGGGCTCGGTGCAGATACACCTTGATGGTGCCGATGGGCCTGCCGAGGCGCTTAGAAACCTCATCCAGAGAGAGATCCTGGAAGTAATGCAGCATGAAGATCGCGCGATAGGAAGTAGGCAGATTTCGGGCTTCTTTTTCCAGCGCCTGCAGTTCCATCTTGTTTTCCAGGACGTGGGTAAAGGAAGGTCCCCGTTCCGCGAACTCGATGGGCATAGAGTCCTCATCATCGTTCGGCTTCATGTCCAGAGAATTCCAGCGAACGACCTTCCGATGTCTCAGGTGGTTACGGACCCGGTTGAG